>JAIWBQ010000053.1:0-7073 GCA_048633745.1 bacterium | reverse complement strand
AGACACGCCTGCGTGAGCAAGTATCTGGCCAGTAGCTAAAGCCCCCCTACCTCCAATACCCACCACTATTATCTCATGTGTATTGTCATGACTATTCTTCATGATGCCCCTTTCAACTATATCTCATTGACGTTTTTAAATTCACCCAAGGGAAATTCAGCCATCATCTCGTTTTCCAGGAATTGTAGGCTTTCTATGGGGCTCATCCTCCATAAAGTGGGACAGGCCTCCAAGATTTCAAGATAGGTGAACCCAAGGTTATCTATTTGTTTCTGTAGGGCAATCTTCAATTGTTTCTTGGTGCGTTGATAATTGGCTGGGGTGTTGACGGCCGTCCGTGCGGAATAAACAGTCCCTTTTATTTGAGCTACCAATTCAGCCCCGTGTATTGGATAACCTTGCTGCTCAGGATTCCGACCTAAAGGGGTAGTGGTGGTGACCTGACTGGCCAAGGTGGTAGGTGCCATCTGACCTCCCGTCTGCCCATAGACAGCGTTGTTCGCCATAATTACGGTAATCCTTTCAGCCCGACTGGCAGCAGCGATTAAGGCACCACCTCCGATACCAATACAGTCTCCGTCACCTTGTATAGTGAAGACTATGGGGCGCCCGTGGAGGGCTCGTTTCACTCCGGTAGCCGCATCCACTGGCCGTCCATGGGCCACCTTAAGGGAGTCGAAGTCCCACAGAAAATTCGCCAACGCACTACAGCCAATACCGCTAACAGCTATGACATTGCCCTCGATGCCCATTTCCTCTATTACCTCACAAATAATGCGCTCAACGATAGGGCTATGGCACCCTGGGCATTGCCGGGCAGCTAAAGCATAGTGGCGCCACAATCTTGGTGTACCACTAACCCAGACTCTTTCCTTTTCTATCTGGCTCATTCGTTGCCTCCTGCGAGTATCCTTTGGCATTCCTCCGTAATTCTCCTGGGAAGGATGAGACCTCCATCCATAGGGGAGGCTCGATCCAGGATGCTCAAAAGATGGATTTCTCCTTGACCATGACCATATAGCGTAGCCCTGACATCGTCAATCATTTGCCCGATATTATCTTCCACTACCAAAAAATTGGCGCCTTGCTCAGCAAGCCTGTTGATGATTTCTTTGGGGAAGGGCCACAGTGTAATGGGACGAATTAAGCCAACTTTCAGACCCTGCGCCCGCGCTGTTTTGACCACTCCCTTTGAGATGCGGCCCATATAGCCAAAAGCAATTATAACCAACTCAGCATCTTCCAGAGCAAAAGTTTCATATCTGATTTCGTTTTTTTCTATCTCCTCAAATTTATCGTGTAAATGCTTTGGAAAGCTGAGCCAAGTGGGGTAGTGAGAATCAGGTACGCCTTGAACAATAAGACTCATGTGCTTTACGCCGCCCTTATGATAAGCTTTGCCCGTTACCACCCAGTCATCCTTCGGCGGTAGTGGTTCGAAAGTTAGCTTTTTCAACTCCAGCGATTCCATCATCTGACCTATCAAAGCATCAGAGAGAACTACAGCGGAGATCCTGTATTTATCAGCTAGGTGGAAAGCAAGCTGCACGAGTTCGTAGGTTTCCTGTACCGAAGCGGGAGCCAGAACAATGTTTTTATAATCTCCGTGGCCACCGCACTTTACCGTGGTGTGATATTCCATCTGAACTTGTCGCATGCCACCTGTCCCCGGACCGCCCCTTTGTACTAGGACTACGACGCAGGGAACTTCGGCAGTAGCAATGTTTGACATCCCTTCCTGCATCAAGCTCAAACCGGGTCCTGAAGTGGTAATTATAACCCGGGCTCCTGTAGCTGCGGCACCCTGCACCATGTTGATAGCCCCTGTTTCACTCTGAGCCTGCAGGAATACCCCACCTCTCTTAGGTAATTCCCGGGAAAACCACTCAATGGTCTCGTTCTGAGGTGTTATGGGATATCCAAAATAACAGTCACACCCAGCTTCAATAGCCCCATAGCCTACAGCCTCATTGCCTTCTACTAAGAGCTTTTCCACCATATCTTTACCTCCTAGAATGCCATTTCATTATGTAGCGATGCGGGGTAGCCACGTTATTATCTTCGGAGACAAAACAAACAAAATCGTGCCAATTTATTCCTTAATCTTATAAACTTCCAGCGCAAAAGCAGGACATAACCAGCCGCAGATACCACAGCCATTACATTTCTCGGGATGAGCAAACACTGGCAGTGAATATCCCTGAGAGGAGAACTTATCCCCGGGCATTTCTATAGCACCTCGAGAGCAAAAATGAGCACAATAACCACATCCCTTACAAAGTTGCTCATTGATGATTACCTCACCTTTAGCCATAATCTATCTCCTCTTGATCGAGTTTTCGGTTCTATAGTTTCGGAGGCTTATTTCCCGGGGAGGCGAACGATGCAGATACTGGCTATGAACCTGCCGGGATTACCACCTTGGTTATGGGCCAGCGCAATTTCGACATTGTTCAATTGACGCTCGGGCAATTGGGCTCTGCCCAGGATCTCGACATAGCCTTCGTAGATCTCCCTTATGCCACTGGCACCGACGGGATGGCCGAAGGATTTTAAGCCTCCGCCAACATTGAATGGGTGTTTTCCATTCAGAGCGAAGGTGCCAGCTTCAATATCGTACTTTGCTTTTCCCTTCTCGCAGAAACCCAGATCTTCGTAGCACATCAACTCGGCGATAGAGAAGCAATCATGTACCTCGCACATGTCGATATCCTGGCGAGGATCCTTGATCCCGGCATCGGCATATGCCTGCTTGGCGGCCCTTTGAGTTTCCTCCCAATGGGTGTAGTCGTAGTCTGTTCTGATCTTGCCTGTTCCTGGGCCTGCTGATAGGCCAAACGCCTTGATAGTTATATAGTCATCCTTGAATTTCTTGGCATCCTCTGTGCGGCACAAGATAGCAGCTGAGCCGCCATCGGTTACCCCGCAGGCATCATACAGGCCAAGAGGCCAAGCAATCATTGGGGCGTTTATCACCTGCTCTTCGGTAATCTCCCGCTGGAGGTGGGCTCTGGGGTTTCGGGCACCATTGTAATGGCTTTTTACCGAGATCTTGGCCAGAATCCTCTTCCCTTCCTCCCGGCTCAGCCCGAACTGATAGAAGTACCTGGTGGCGGCCAGGGCATAGCGACCTGGAGCAGAATCTCCGGAACCGAATACCGGATGCCACTTCTCACTGCCACCAGACTGTGTGGCATGCCCAAGGCCGCCGAAGCCAGTGTCCTTGAGTTTCTCATAGCCAACAGCCAATACAAGGTCATAAGCCTTAGCAATTAGGGCGAACGTAGCGGCTCTGAGGGACTCCATGCCGGTGGCGCAGACATTTTCCACCCGCGTGACTGGAATATAATCGGTTTTTAGAGGGGCGGATAACTGGGTCCCTGTTGTGCCCATCATAGTTCCTACCCAGGCTGCTTGAATATCCTTTGGGTCTATGCCAGCATCCTCATAGGCATCATAGGCGCAATCAATAACCAGGTCATAGGCATCCTTATCCCAGAGCTCTCCAAATTTTGTGCATCCCATACCTATGATGGCAACTTTGTCTTTAATACTCTCCATTGGCTGTCCTCCTTTAGGATCTTATTGGCTTCTAATAGGTCGGCATTTCCAGAAATAGTTGTGAAGTCCCGCTCCATCGTGGATTTTTCTGAAGGTCATCTCCACCCGCATCCCGATGTCGACCTTTGCTGGGTCCCTGTCGGTCATCACACAGTAAAATCTGCCACCGCCGTCGAGATCAGATATAGTCCAGACGCGCGGTAAATCAACCTCTAAGGCTCGCTCATCCATACTAAAGGTAAAGACGGTGGCCTTCTTGTCGGAAAGCCTTACTTCCTCATAATTATCCTTGGCCTGACACCAGGCGCAGACCCTTTGTATTGGAAGCTGGACGTTTCCACAATTGCGGCACCTGCCTCCGTGAAGAGGGAGAACCTGGTTACGATCTCTCCACAGCATGGGCAGGCAGCTAGTATAACTGGGACGGCGTTCTGCCTCCCATTCCATTAGATCGCGGAAGCGAATGTATTTCTCATAGTTGGGGAGAGGCATCTTTGACTCTAAATTGCGCTTTATCCCCCGCCTGTCCCTGATCTTCTCTATTTGGTCGGTTACTCGCAGGAGAAAGGCATCGGCCCCGTCTCCATAATTAGCTAGGAGGATTTTATCCCCGGGCTTTGCTTCTTCCAAAGCTGCCACCAACATCATTGGGGCGAAAGCAGCGCCGGTGTTACCTGCTGAATCAAACATCGGTTCCTGAACCTGGGTGGCAGGATCAAAGCCGAGTCTCTTCGCCATATCACGATGCCTTCTGGCATTAGGGGCATAGTAAACAGCCTTGGTAAAATCCTTGGGAGTCAGGTTGTACTTCTTCATGAGCTCAGACACCGCCTTCTCAAGCTGCTCGCTATAGCCATGCTCCAAAATAAATCGATCCTCCCAAGTTCGAACGTAGGCATCCTCGTTTCTTTTCCACATATCAATGAAGTCACTGGAGATGGAGTGGCTGCCCTCGATAGTAATGGCAACATCCGTATCTCCGATGAGGAAAGCGGCAGAGCCATCTCCAAAGACAGGCTCGAATTCGGAATTTGGAGCAGGAAGTCGGCAGTCGGCAGCGGTTACCAGAACTTTCTTTGCCGACCCGCTTTTGATGGCATCGGAGGCAGTTCTGATGGCACTGGTTCCTGACCTTAGAGAATCCACCAGATCCAGGGTGAATATATCGTTGCGAAGGTCAGTCGCAGCCGCCACTATGCTAGCGGACTGCTTCTCCCCATAAGGGGCCGTTGTGGAAGCGAAGTATAAACCGTCAACACTGTGGCGGTCCATACCATTCAGACAGTCGATGGCAGCCTCCACTGCCATGGTTATGCTGTCTTCGTCGTAATTGGCCACAGCTCTCTCACCACGTCCACTGCTCCCACCCCAGGCTCGAGCAATTTCAGCTTGGCTCAATCTGTATATTGGTATATAAGCGCCGTATGATACAATTCCTACCATAGAAATTCCTCCTTTGGCTATTTTATCAAGGGGCGCCAATGATGGCAATTCCAGCAACAAATCGTCCCGGATGTCCACCTTGATTATGAGCCAATCCCAATTCTATGTTTTTTATCTGGCGTGAGGGCTCCTGCGCTTTCCCCTGAATTTGTTTATATATCTCGTAAACCTCACGGCACCCACTTGCCCCTATAGGATGCCCAAAGGACTTTAATCCTCCGCTGATATTAACCGGCATCTCCCCATCAAGATAATATGCCTTCTTTTCGGTGAATTCCTCCTTGTACCTTCCATATTCGCAAAGGAGTAGAGATTCGGTGTTAAAAAGCTCAGCAATAGAGAAGCAGTCATGAAGTTCCACCAAACTGAGTTCTTTACGAGGGTCTTTTATCCCGGCTTCGGCATAAGCCTGATGTGCCGCTGCATCCGTCTCAGCCGAGTAGGTGAAATCGTAATCTTCGTTCTCCTTTCCCCAGCCAGGACCTGTGGCTATTGCAAATCCCTTGATGGTGACATAATCATCGCGATAATTCTTTGCTTCCTCGGCTGGGACTACTACAGCCGCTGAAGCGCCGTCAGTCACTCCACAGCAATCGTAAAGTCCCAAGGGCCAAGCGATTATAGGAGCATTTATGGCCTCTTCTACTGTTATTTCCCTCTTCAAATGAGACTTGGGATTTCTGGCTCCATAATAGTGGCTTTTTACCGAAATCTCAGCCAACACTCTTTTTCCCTCTTCTGGGGAGAGGCCATATTTGGCAAAATAAGCCGTGGCTGCCATGGCAAATCTTCCAGGAGCGGTGCCGTAAGCTCCGTATACCGGTTCCCATTTCCCTGGCAACATCTCTCCAAGTCCTCCAAAACCGGTATCCTTGAGTTTCTCCACTCCAATTGCCAATACCAAATCATAGCACTTAGAGGCTATGCCCAAGGCTGCTGCTCTTAAAGCCTCTTGACCTGAGGCACAGAGATTCTCCACCCTTGTTATCGGAATATATTGTGTTTGAAGAGCCGAAGAGGCAATGATGGCGCTACAGGGCCCCGTTGCCACCAATTGGGAACCTCGGCCAGTTCCCACCCACGCGGCTTGAATGTCCTTAATTTCCACCCCGGCGTCTTCAAGTGCTTCCAGACTAGCTTCCTTTATCAAATCCTCCACGTCTGCATCCCATCTCTCCCCAAACTGCGTGCACCCCATGCCCACAATGGCAGCTTTATCCTTTATGCTTTCTCTCATTTTTTTATCCTCCTTTCTACCCTCTCGTCGGTCGGCATTTCCAGAAATAGTTGTGAACACCTAAGGCTTCACGGACTCGTCTGAAAGTTAGCTCCATAGGCATCCCTACCTTTAAATTATTCACATCACGATCCGTCATCTGGCTGAAAAATCTTCCCCCTCCCTCTAAAGCAACAGCAGCCAGAACATTCGGAAGATCCACAACCCAGGCCCTTTCATCCATGCCAAAAGTGGTTAAAGTGCCCTTTTTATCTGAAAGCGGGACTTCTTCGAAGAACTCTGCCGGAGCTTGACAATATATACAAAACTTTGGTATGGGGAATTGAACCCTGCCACATTTCTTGCACTTAACCCCATGGAATCTATAGATCCAGTTACGATGCCTCCATAATTCCGGGAGAGCAGTTCTTGCCTCAATAATAGGTGTGTGCTCAAATTCCATGAGGTCTCTGAACTTAATATATTTCCCGTAGTTATCAAGCATCAACTTAGATTCAAGGTTCCTTGTTATACTTTTTCTATCTGCTATTTTCTCTATCTCCTCGGTCACTCGGAGGATGTGAGCGTCAGCCCCATCTCCATAACTAGCTAATAAAATTCTGTCTCCTGGTCTTGCCTCCTCAAGGGCTCCCACTAGAGTCATGAGGGCGAAAGCTGCCCCGGTGTTACCAACCTTGTCAAAAAGAGGGTCCTGAACTTGTGTCGTGGCATCCAGACCCAAGCTTCTCGCCATATCCCTGTGCGTCCTTCCATCAGGGGCATAGAAAGCTGCCTTGGCGAAATCCCTAGGAGTTAAATTATGCTTCTTTAGCAAAGTTGAAACAGATTTCTG
>JAIWBQ010000052.1:0-3585 GCA_048633745.1 bacterium | reverse complement strand
TGCCCCCCAGGCAGAGTCCTGATGAGGTCGCCTGCCAGTGGGAGGTTCGCATATAGCCGGGCATTGCCTCGCCTACGAGATACGGTCATGGACATATGCTTCATTTCCTTTTAGATTGGAACCCGCTACAGGAGCTGAGAAGTTAACCCATGGGGCTGTGCCAAATGTCAGTAACGAACGTTATGCTCCTCGAAAAGAGGCAGAGAATTGCCGAGCTTCCTCCCACCCTTCACCTGAGTTAGTAGTGTCTAGCTTTCCCGTGGACGGGTTTTATATCACCACGATAATCAGGAGCGACGATGTTGAACACCAAGCTCAACTTCGGGTCCACCATTCGTGAACTAATCCGAGGTTCAATTTCGTCTAGAGAAAAGCATGCGGTAATCACCATCGGTAGCTTGGCATTATAGCGATAGTTAATTAACTGATATAGTTTTTCCTGAGCCCAGGGAGTGGCGGATTGTTCACCAAAATCATCAAGTACCAGAAGCGGACTTGTCTTAATTTGTTCAAAGAACTCATCGTAGGATATCTTGCTCTCAGGGCTAAAGGTAGAGCGCAAATGATCAAGAAGGTCAGGAACGACAACAAAAAAGACCGGTTCGCCATGCGCCCGCCGATAGTTAGCAATAGCTGCTGCCAGGTGAGTTTTGCCACATCCATTAACACCCTGGAATACCAACCAGCCTTCTGGAGAATAAGCAAAATCTGTTGCCAGTTGAAAAGCCTGCCGTAAATTCTGACGCTGCTCCGAGGAAAGATTTAACCGCTTACAGTCAAAATTATCGAAGGTCATGTTCCGCAATAGCTCTAACTGTAAGCTATCCAGATGTTCTAGAGGCGACTTCCACTCTATGATGCATACTCGACAAAATTCATTATCGGCAAAATAACTACGTAAATGGTCATTGAGTTTTTCCATTGGCACATCTGTGGTAATCACAGTTGCCAGTCGGGCATTAAAACGGTAGTTAAGAAGTTGCTCCATCTTTTCCTGTGCCCAAGAAGTGCTACTTCCTGTTCCAAGGTCATCAAGCACAAGCATAGGCGTATTCTTTACTTCCTCAAACAGCTCATCATAGGTGATGTCGCTTGTGGGACTAAAAGCAGCGCGAAGATGGTCTAGGAGATCAGCAACGCCAATATAAAAAGCAGGCTGCCCTAAGCTTAGACGGTGATTAGCAATAGCACAAGCCAAGTGTGTTTTGCCACAACCACTAGGACCGGAAAACACCAGCCAACCTTTGGGATCATCAGCAAAAGCTCTAGCAGCTTGGTAAACTTGAGCAAAACGCTCTTGGGCAGTAGTATCCCCACCTTTGCCCTTAGGAGACAAATTATCAAAGGTAAGCCGCGATAAGGAACCAAGATTGCTATATCTCTCTAAATATCCTAATTTCTCCTTTTGCAGGTAACCTTGTCTACACCGACAAGGCACTACTCGGCTGAAATCCGGTTGCCCAGAATCTAGCACAGGATGAACGAACCCCGCCCCTTTGCAAATAGAGCAGGCCTCTTCCTCACTTTGGCTATCTTTTGACCAGGTGTCCGTATTTGCCCTTGATGTATTTGTCGGGGCTACTCTCTTTAGTACCTCGCCTATGCTCTCCACTTTCTTTACCTTCGTTAGCCCAGCGTTCCAGGATCCGAGCGATATACCTCCAATTGCGTTTATTCATCACAACTGCTTCCCTAAAGGCTTGTTTAATCCATTGCTCCGGATAGAGCTTTTCCGCCTCTTTAAGTTCTTCAGCAATCATTGGCGTTATCATACCTACATTCTGCTCATAGAGAGTAAAGATATTTTCCTGAGGCATCACCTTGCTGGTAGAAAATTTCCCCTCCTTGATATTATCCATAACCTCCCTATTAGATTCCGCATTGACAAAATAAGCCTCCTCAGATTTCCCATCTATGTCCAAAGTTGCCCGCAAGATAACGCCATGGCCCACAGCTAAGTTTAAGGCATGATGAAATGTTCCTTCTTCCATCCCAGCCATTAGAGTGCTACGGGACAATAACTCCCTATATGTGATGAAGCGAGGGTATTCGCGCTTTCGGTTGAGCAAGTAGAAGATATACAATGTCACTTTAAGCTCAGCTATATCCTGAATCTTAGGCATTAGCTGGGTAAAGAAGATGTTGGGCAAAGAAGTGAACTCCGTTTCTGTCGAAAAACCAGGAGAATGTTTATTAATCACGTTCTTACTTCTTGCTCTAACTTATCAAATTTGGCAATTGCGCTGATAAAGCGCAGCTTAATCTGTCCTAAGGGACCATTGCGGTGCTTGGCTATAATGACATCAGCTATGCCGCGGGGATAAGGTTCTTTCTCGATATCATGTAACTTGCTCCACTCTTCGACGGTGTAACACATGTCATCTCTATAGATGAAGAGAACAACATCAGCATCTTGCTCAATGCTGCCGCTTTCGCGCAGATCAGCAAGCTGAGGTATATGAGAAGGACGCCACTCTACTTGTCGACTGAGTTGAGATACGGCCAGCACAGGCACATCCAATTCCCTGGCCACCATCTTTAATCCACTGGTTATGCCACTAACCTCCTGGACTCGAGTTTGATTCCTAGCATCCCCCTGTATCAGTTGTAGATAATCTACGATAATCAGATCAATGCCGCGGTCGAAGTGAAGCCGCCGTGCTTTGCTTCTTATATCTACAATGCGTAGTTGAGGGGAATCATCAATATAAATTGGTGCTTCAGATAAGATCCCGCTGGCTTCCATGATTCTTACTTCATCTTTCTCATTAAAGCGTCCAAAACGAACACGCCTAGAATCTACTCCTGATTCACTGGACAGGAGACGCTGGACTACTGCCTCGCGTGACATCTCCAAGCTGAATAGAGCAACACAAGCCTTTTGGTTAAGAGCAGCATTTCTGGCAATGTTCAGGGCTAAGCTCGTTTTCCCCAGGCTGGTCCTGGCAGCCAAAACAATTAAATCAGACCTCTGCAACCCCCCCAAGAAATCATCCAATGCAGCAAAACCAGTTAAAGTATGAGGTATTTCCCTCCCCTGTAACGCTGCAGGCCGCTCAGGCTCTTCAAAATATTGACCCAAAGCCTCACGAATCGAAATGAAATCCCGAGTGCCTCGCCTCGTTCGCACTTGAAACAGAATGTCCTCAGCTTTATTAAGTCCAGCCTCGATGTCTGGGCCAGCTTCGTAGCCAATGGCAGCAATCTGTCCCGCAGCAGCAATTAACCTCCTCATTACTGCTACGTTGGATACTATCTGAGCGTAATGTTCGATGTGGAGAGAGGTAGGCACAATGGATATTAGATGGCTTAGGTAGGCAGCACCGCCAATTTGCTCCAACTTGTTCTCCCGCATTAGTTCATGAGCTACTGTAATCTGGTTTATAACTTCATTATCAGGGCGTTGATAAAGAGCGAGGCAAGCCCGGTAGATCAACCGATTCGTTTCATCAAAAAAGTCCTCAACTTTAAGAAAAATAGCAACTTTCAATATAGCATCAGGGTCAATAAGCAAAGAGCCGATCACTGCCCCTTCTGCTTCTACATCATGAGGTGGTAATTTTTCCTGCGCCATGTTTAAGCTTT
>JAIWBQ010000051.1:0-3148 GCA_048633745.1 bacterium | reverse complement strand
CTTTAAGCACCCCAGCCTGAATGGCAGCGCCTAAAGCTACTGCCTCATCAGGATTTACACCTTTGACAGGCTCCCTGCCAAAGAATTGTCTTAAGGTTTCCTGAACCTTTGGCATCCTCGTCTGACCCCCGACCAGAAGCACGTCATTGATCTGGCTTGCCGTGAGCCCGGCATCGGACAAAGCTTGCCTGCAAGGACCGATGCTCCTCTCTATCAAGTCGGCAGATAGCTGTTCCAGCTTGGCTCGACTTAACATCATGCTAAGGTGCTTGGGACCGGTGGCATCGGCGGTGACAAAGGGAAGGCTTATCTCTGTTTGAGCCACTGTGGACAATTCTTTCTTCGCCTTTTCAGCAGCGTCCTTTAACCTTTGTAACGCCATGCGGTCTTGTTTCAGGTCGATGCCTGACTCTTTCTTAAATTCATCAACCACCCAATCCATGATTCTCTGGTCGATATCATCACCGCCAAGGTGGGTATCGCCATTAGTTGACTTAACCTGGAAAGTGCCTTCGCCTAATTCAAGAATGGAAATATCGAAGGTGCCACCACCAAGGTCGTAGACAGCGATGATTTCATCTTTTTTCTTATCGATTCCATAAGCCAGTGACGAGGCTGTAGGCTCGTTGACAATACGCAAAACGTTAAGCCCGGCTATGGCACCAGCATCTTTGGTTGCGTTTCGTTGGCTATCATTAAAGTAAGCTGGCACAGTAACCACAGCATCGGTGACCTTTTCGCCAAGATAAGCCTCGGCATCGGTCTTCAATTTCTGCAAGATCATAGCCGAGATTTCCTGGGGACTATACTCTTTGCCTCCCATCACTACGTGGCAATCGCCGTTAGGAGCCTCGCTAATCTTGTAAGGTAAGCGCTGTTGATCGTACTCAACAGTGGCATCCTTGAACTTGCGTCCTATAAGACGCTTTATGCTGAAGATGGTGTTCTCGGGATTGACGATTGACTGGCGCTTGGCTATTTCCCCTACCATCCTTTCTCCTGTCTTGCTTATGGCCACTACTGAAGGAACAAGGTTTCCACCTTCAGCACTGGGGATAATTTTAGGGTCTCCCCCCTCTATGACCGCTACTACACTAAGCGTAGTGCCTAGATCAATTCCTATCGCTCTTCCCATATTCATTCCTCCTTTTCATTCACCTGCTCTGGTTCCTTTTCTTCTTCGCCTTTGCCCACTACCACCTTACTCGGGCGAATCATTCGCCCTTTCAATTCATAACCTTTCTGCATTTCCTCTATCACCACGCCTTCTTCCCCTTCTCGGCTCATCACTGCTTCATGCAGGTGAGGGTCAAATATCTCTCCTTCGGCCTTAATTTCGGCTAATCCTTGTGCCTCCAAGGTTGCCTTAAGTTTATTATAAATAAATCTGACGCCTTCAGTCCAGCTTGACTTGGTAAGCTCGGCTGGCAATGAAGCAAAAGCTCTTTCCAAATCATCCACAATGGGTAGCAAGTTCAAGATAAGCGTGCTATTAGCAAACTCGATTATCTCCTTTTTTTCCTGCTCAGCATGGTTTTTATAGTTAATGAAATCTGCTTGACTTCTTTGCCAATTAACCAAATATTTTTCTGCTTTTTCTTTTTCCTCAGCTAAAATTTGCTTCAATGCCTCTACGTCTTCTGCCTGCGCAACTTCTGCTTCAACCGCCTTATCGCTGGATAATTTCTCCTTGGCCAATGTTAAATCCCTTTATGTATTCAGCTGCTGGATTTCTTAGTAGTGGTGAGAGGTGCTTAATCTATCATTTCAAGTACAGTCTGTCAATCAACGCTGGCATACCCTGTTGTGAGTACTCTCCCATTGACTGGTAACGGAACCAGGTAGTATTATGGCACAGAAATGGGAGTAACGAAGGTGTCTTTGCTTACGCAGCGTGATAGCGAAGTGGCCCAAATCTTGAAGTTGGAGGCGGAAAGGCAAGCAAGCACCATAAATCTCATTGCCTCTGAAAATCACGCTGGTCGGGCAGTGCTTGAGGCGCAAGCTTGCCTCATGACCGACAAATATGCCGAAGGATACCCGGGGCGGCGCTATTATGGTGGGTGCACTTACGTAGATGCAGTTGAAACTTTAGCCATTGAGAGAGCTAAAAAGCTATTTAAGGCCGAGCATGCCAATGTCCAACCCCATAGTGGCAGTCAAGCTAATATGGCAGCTTACTCAATTCTATTGGAACATGGTGATGCTGTTATGGGCATGAGCCTAAGCCATGGTGGGCATCTTACCCATGGCTCTAAGGTTAATTTCTCAGGAAACTGGTATAGCTTCATTCCCTACGGAGTTGACTCTAAGACTGAGATGCTTGACTATAACGAAATAGAGAGGCTGGCTTTGGAGCATAAACCCAAGTTAATTATAGCTGGAGCGAGTACTTACCCTCGTATTATTGATTTTGAGAGGTTTCGCTACATAGCTGACAAGGCAGGTGCTAAGTTACTGGTTGACATGGCCCATATAGCGGGAATAGTAGCCGCTGGACTTCATCCTTCTCCTGTATCCCATGCTCAAGTAATTACCTCTACTACCCAAAAGACTCTGCGGGGACCCAGAGGTGGCTTCATTCTGTGCAAGAAAGAGCTAGCTTCAGCTATTGATGCTGCAGTTTTTCCTGGAATACAGGGTGGCCCCTTAATGCATATCATCGCTGCCAAAGCGGTATGCTTTTTTGAGGCTATGCAGCCTAAATTTGTCGATTACCAGCAATCTGTGCTGGAAAATGCTCGTGTTTTAGCCTCTGAGCTTCAAGAGCGTGGACTGCGCATCGTCTCAGGTGGCACCGATAACCATCTTGTCCTCGTTGACCTTTCCACCATGGGGATGAGCGGCAAGGATGCTGAGGAAGCTCTAGAAGCGGCTGGCATCCTGGTAAATAGGAATGCTATTCCTTTTGACACCAGGCCACCATTGATCACAAGTGGCATCAGATTGGGCACACCAGCGGTAACTACAAGGGGTTTTGGTGTGGAAGAAATGAAGCGTGTTGCCGTACTCATCGTTGAAGTGCTTTCCTCTCCTACCGATGGGCATGTGCGGGAAAAGGTCCACCAAGAGGTAAGAGAGCTATGCCAGCGTTTTCCCATCCCCGGGATGTAGAAAATTCTAAACACTAAATCCTAAACTTATCGAA
>JAIWBQ010000050.1:0-8307 GCA_048633745.1 bacterium | reverse complement strand
CGAGATACCTACACTCCTTTAACAGTGGCTTAAGAATCAACCTGTTCCCACCAAAAAAGATATAGTCTAGGTTGTAATTTTTAAATTTCTCCTCAATTCTATTGCTAACCCTTCTTAAGGAGAGCTTTCTTCTGCTCTTTAGTTCTGCGAGTAAATCTTGTTTCGCTTCTCCCTCCTTTCCTATGCTCCTTATGGATATACCCTGTGCCCGTTTTTGATTCTACTAACTTGCCATGGTCAAAAACTCCTATAGCGTATGATCCCCATAGAATATTTCCGCTCCAGTGCTTCGTATAGGAGCGAAGTATTAAGCTCACCGAGTAAAATTGGTTCTTCAGTAATAGGGAATGGCGGTAACGCTATATATTTGTTTCCATTTTCCTGTCAATATATAGCTGCTCCAGTGTTATACTTTTCAGCTTCTTGGACCGCAGCTTTGATATTTACTGATTCTTTAATTTCATCGGCATATATGCTGCATTCAAGCTGAAGCAATAATTCACCTAGATAATGCGGAAAAGAAGAAGGGTTCGCGTATAGGGTCATATAATCTCCTGGGCTGGTTTTGAGCTTAGCCAAAAGGCTATACAGCTTCCTTTTGGTCAGAGCTTCCCTTTTCATATTAGGTTCTAGCATTCTAAGTCATCCGCAGAGATGTTACCAATAGCGCGGCAATCTCGATGATAATTCAAAAGACTGAGCAGAGACCTGAACGAGTACAAGCGCTTTCAATTTGCCTTAAATTGAGTTAAACTTTTGCTAATATGCTTCTGAAGTATAACCCTCGAGAAATTGAGAAGAAATGGCAAGAAAAGTGGGCGGCTGATCGCATTTATGAGGTAAGGGAAGATAATAATCGCCGCAAGTTCTATGCTCTGACCATGTTCCCTTACACTTCGGGAGATCTTCACATTGGGCATTGGTATGCTATGGCACCCTCGGATGTCTATGCCAGATTCAAGAGGATGCAGGGCTATAATGTGCTTCATCCCATGGGCTTCGATGCCTTTGGATTACCAGCGGAAAACGCGGCTATCAAGCATGGAATTCACCCTTACGAGTGGACGATGGGTAATATAGAGAATATGCGTCGACAACTCAAGAGTATGGGCGCAATATATGACTGGAATCGCGAAGTAGTTAGTTGTCTTCCCGAGTATTATAGGTGGACCCAGTGGTTTTTCCTAAAGCTCTATCATGCTGGTCTGGCTTATCGGGCTAGTGCAGCGGTTAATTGGTGCACTAAATGTCAGACTGTGTTGGCTAACGAGCAAGTGCTGGGGGAAGGATTTTGCGAGCGCTGTAGTAGTGAGGTCACCAAGAAGGATTTAGAGCAATGGTTCTTCCGAATTACTAAATATGCTGAGCAACTCCTTGACTTCAGCCACATAGAGTGGCCGGAGAGAATAAAGATAATGCAGAAGAATTGGGTTGGCAAGAGTGAAGGAGCGGAGATTTCCTTTGGTCTGGAGCGTGAAGGGGTAGAGGAGAAAGAGATAAAGGTGTTTACTACTCGTCCCGATACCATTTTGGGGGTAACTTTTTTCATTCTTGCTCCAGAGCATCCTTTAGTTTCCCAATTGACCACTCCAGAGCATAAGGCTGAAGTGGAAGAATATGTTACTTGGGCAAGGCGGCAGGCTGATTATGAGCGGACAGCCTTGGGCAGGGAAAAAACAGGGGTCTTTCTGGGAAGCCACGTTATTAACAGGTTAAATGGCGAGCGGGTACCTGTCTGGATTGCCGATTATGTGCTGCCAACTTATGGCACTGGAGCCGTGATGGGAGTTCCTGCCCATGATGAAAGGGACTTTGAATTTGCCAGGAAGTTTAACCTTCCTATTCACCCTGTTATCGCTCCTTCGGACTGGGCAGGTGAGGAATTAACCAAGGCATATATTGAGCCAGGCGTAATGATAGATTCCGCGGAGTTTACTGGCTTATCAAGCGAAGAAGGAACTGAGGCGATCTGCACTCTATTACAGAAAAAGGGATGGGGCAATCGCACTGTTACTTATCGTCTTAGAGATTGGCTCATATCTAGACAGAGGTATTGGGGAGCACCGATACCCATAGTTTATTGTGATAAGTGTGGCATTGTTCCCGTGCCTGAAGAGAATCTACCCGTTTTGCTTCCTCCTCATGCTGAGTTTAAGCCCACGGGAGAGTCACCTCTGAAATATTGCCATGCATTTGTTAACACCACTTGCCCCAGCTGTTCTGGGCCAGCACGACGGGAAGTTGATACAATGGATACTTTTATGTGCTCCAACTGGTATTTCTTGAGGTACACCAGTCCCCAAAGCATGGATGCTCCCTTTGATGCTGAGAAGCTAAAGTATTGGTTGCCCGTGGATTTATACACTGGTGGTGCTGAGCATGCTGTCATGCACCTCTTCTATGCCCGTTTTTTCGTCAAGGCATTGAGAGATATAGGCTTGCTTGACTTTGATGAGCCATTTGCTTCTCTATTCAATCAAGGGGCCATAGTTTATCGTGGTGGCAAGATGAGTAAATCTAGAGGCAATGTGATTGCTCCTGATGAATACGTGGCTGAAGTGGGAGCCGATGCTGTTCGTGGGTACCTTATGTTTATCGGTCCTTGGGAGTTAGGAGGGGAATGGCGTGATGGCGGCATTGTAGGTATAAGCAGGTGGCTAAATAGAGTGTGGAGTTTGATTGAGACAGACTATGCTAGCCGGACTGTCGAGCCTGATGCAGAGAAAGAACTTTGCCATGTTGTTCATAAAACGATTAAGAAGGTAACCAAAGATTTGGAAAGATTTCGTTTTAACACCATGCTAGCTAGCCTTATGGAGTTTACCAATTATCTATCTAAGGTCGAGGAGGTAGGAACAGTCTCAGACTTTCTATGGCAAGAGGCTATTAGCTCTTTTCTGCTTCTCCTTGCTCCTTCTGCTCCCCATCTTGCTGAGGAGTTATGGATGAGGGCAGGGTATCCCTATAGCATTCACAATCAATCCTGGCCCAAGTTTGATGAAGAACTAGCCAGTGAAGAGGAAATCACCCTGGCTATCCAGATAAATGGCAAACTGCGGGATAAGGTAGTTGTGCCTGCTTCCATAACGGAATCTGAAGCTAAGGAATTGGCATTGGGTCGAGAGCGAGTAAAGGCTTATATTGATGGCAAAAAACTCACTAATATCATTTACGTTCCTAACCGCGTAGTAAATATTGTGGCGAGGTAAAGAATGAGAATAGCTTTTATTGGTGGCGGGACTATGGGGGAAGCGATGGTCAGGTGCCTTTTGACCAAAAGAATAGCTGTGCCACAGGATATCGTGGTTAGCGAGGTCAGTCCATTACGGCGAGAGTTGTTGAGTAAGGAATATGGAGTTAGCACCTTAGCTAATAATATAAAGGTGATAAAAGGTGCTGAATTGATTATCTTGGCAATAAAGCCTCAGGATTTATCTCAGGTTATGGAGGAGATAAAGGATTTATCGTCTGAGCAGGTAGTGTTATCTATAGTAGCTGGTGCTGGTTTAGATAGCTTGTGTAAGGGCTTGAATCATCCCTGTATAATTCGGGCTATGCCCAATATGCCAGCACAGATTGGTGAGGGGATGACTGTATGGACAACGAGCGTTGGGGTAAGCCAAAAGCAAAAGGAGATGGCTCAACCCATTCTCAGTGCTTTAGGCGAGGAAATTTATGTTGCTGATGAGAAATATTTAGATATGGCTACCGCCTTGAGCGGGAGTGGCCCGGCTTACGTGTTTCTTTTCATTGAAGCGCTAATTGATGCTGGTGTGCATATTGGCTTGCCTCGCGATATAGCTCAAAAATTGGTGATACAAACTACGCTTGGCTCTACTTATGCTGTGCAAAAGACGGGTAAACACCCTGCTGAATTGAGGAGCATGGTTACTTCACCAGGAGGTACCACTACCGAGGCTCTTCTTCGATTGGAAAGAGGAGGATTCCGTTCCGTGCTTCTTGAGGCTGTTGCCGCCGCCTATGACAAGGCTAAGCGTCTTTAAATAAAGTCGAAGAATGGATTCGCTTTTTGAATATCGCAATTGTCCCAATTGCGGACAGGACGATTTTACCGTGCTTTTTGATTGTAGTATGGGGGAAAATGATTTCCAAGAAGGTATAGAGACTGTATATATGCTATGGGGGGAGGGGCATGGCAGACATGTCAAGTGTAGGAATTGTCATCTTATGTATGTAAATCCTATTGAAAGGGGGAGCAAAATCAATGAAAACTATTCTAGTATGGGAAGTAACGGCGCCTCTATTATTCGAGGAAGTCGTTTGCGTACAGCTAAAGCACAATTGGGATTAATTAGGAAGTATAAAAGCGGCGCAAGCCTTTTAGATATAGGTTGTGGAGAAGGTTTCTTCCTGTTCAATGCCTCTAAAGCTGGGTATGCCACTAAAGGAGTTGAACTATCGCAGGATGCTGCAGCGTATGCCAGAAGAGAGTTTGGCTTAGATGTGGAAGCAAAGCCTTTTGAAGAAATGCAACTCCCTGAGAACTACTTCGATGTAATTACTATGTGGCAAGTCCTTGAGCACCTCCCATATCCACTGACGGCCCTTAAAGAAATTCATAGGATACTCAAGCCGGATGGATTGCTGGTGATATCGACTCCTGATAGTGGAGGGATACCGGCAAAAGTTTTGCGAAGAAGGTGGTGGAATATTAGGAGGCTTCATATCAATCAATTTACCACGAAAACTCTTATGGATATGCTCAAAAATGCCGGATTCAAAAACATATATTTCGCCCATTATAAGGAATCCATAAGTTTATCCATGCTCATTATACCGATACTGAAATACCTGAAAGCATATGAGCAGGTAAAAGCTTTATTCCATCATGGCTCTGCTTTAGGCAAGATTTTGAACGATATAATGTTCATCTATCCCTCAAGACTTGATAACTGCACGATGATTGGCTTCAAATAGAGAGGTGAATAAATGACAAATTTTTCTCCATTGCAAGGCATTAAGCTTGTCAGGAAAGGAATTCACAACTATATAACCCGTCGTCCTTTAATAGTTTCCTGCGAGGTAACGCTTTCTTGCAATTGCAACTGCCGACATTGTGACCTTGGTGGCATAATAAAGGACGAGAAGCAAATTCAGCCAGCTGATTATGGTAACTTAACGCGATTCCTGAAATCTCCTGTGGTACAGATATCAGGAGGCGAGCCGCTCTTGCGCAAGGACATCGTAGATGTAGTCAAGGCTATCAAACAACCCGATGGGCTACCATACTTAATATTTGTTACCAATGGAGCTCTATTAAGCGAGAGCAATTATCTGCAGCTATATGAAGCTGGGGTGAACCAATTCTCAGTATCACTGGACTTCCCTGATGAGCGACAGGATGAATTTCGGCGACGGCCAGGCCTATATAAACGTCTGGAGCGAACGATTCCGCAGCTAGCAAGGTTTGGTTACCATAATATTGTCTTGAATACGGCTATCACAAGAGCTAATTTGAAGGAAATATTGCCTCTGACAAAAAAGGCTATGGACTGGAACGTATCCATATCGTATAGCGCATACACTGCGCTGCGAACGGCTGATAAAGATTATTGCATCAATGATGGGAAAGATCTGGAAATCTTACGTCAAGCCATTAACGAACTTATACGATTAAAGGGGCAAACTAAGCATATAGCCAACTCTAAAGCTGTGCTTCTAAATACCTTGAAGTTCTTTGAACAGGGCTACATGCCAAATTGCCAGGCAGGCATAAAGTTCCTTGTCGTGATGCCTGATGGGAGCCTCGTTCCATGTTCACTGCATCGCAACAAGTATTCCACCCAAAAAGAGATGATAGAAAAGTTCTCCCGGGCTAACCAATGTGACGGTTGTTATGTTGCTATAAGATCCTATAGTGAGCCATCACTTTGGAGCCAGCTAAAAGATGTCCCGGCGTATGCCAAGCGAGTTTTTGCCCCAAATGCTTGACGGGCGTTGTCTTAAGTAACAGTCGGAGTCTCCCCCGGATTTTGCTTACGCCATTTTTCTAGAAGCTGCTCGTGAGTTTCCTGATGCTCAGGGTCCAGGATACAACAATCCACAGGGCAAACCTCGACGCATTTAGATGATTCGAACCAGCCGGCACATTCAGTGCATTTAATAGGGTCAATAATATAGATTTCTTCCCCTTCACTGATTGCCTCATTTTTGCACTCCGGTTCACAGGCGCCACAGCTAATACACTCGTCAGTAATCTTATACGCCATCTTTATATCACCTCCTTTTTTTTATGGCTTAATTTCTTACCTCTTGCCTTTATCTGCTGCAAGCTCAGAACGCATAGAGGATTTTTCCTTTAGAGCCACAGCAACATGGTCAGGAACCATGCCTTCAAGACGACCTCCTAACATAGCTACCTCTTTAATCAAGCTGGAGCTGAGGAATTGATATTGGGAGCTTGTCATCAGACAGACCAGCTCAGTATCTGGTGCCAACTTTTTGTTCATCAAGGCCATTTCAAATTCCCGTTCGAAATCAGAATTTGCTCTTAGCCCGCGGATCATAACTTTTGCCTCTAACTGGTGCATAAAATCCACAGTAAGCCCCTTAAAACTTTGAACTTGGACGTTAGGGAAGTCGGTGATCGCTTCCCCTACCAGTGTTACCCTTTGCTCCAGAGAAAAAAGCGGATGCTTATCAGGATTCTCATAAATGCCGATAATCAACTTATCGAACAATGCTGATGCTCTTCCGATAATATCTATGTGCCCACAGGTAAGGGGGTCAAATGTGCCGGGGTAAAGTGCTACTGTCACTGGTAACCTCCCTTTTGATATATAGATATAAAAGTGTCGCCATAGCGGCGTTGTTTAATTAGATGTAGTCCATCGTGGTTGGGATTCAGGGGAAAGCGATTTGCGTGACAAACTACGACTGTAGAGTTTTCTCCCAACAATTTTGACTTAGCTAGATTCATTAATAATTCATTTGTAGAAGGATTGGAGTAAGGTGGATCTATAAAGACAACATCATAATCATTGCTAAGGAGAGTAACAGCTCTGGTTACACTGCAGCAGTAAACATGAGCCTGGGGTAAACCTCCTGTCTTTTCTAAGTTGTATTTGATAATATCGCAACAATTTTTCCTGTGGTCAACAAAATCGACCCATTCTACTTGGCGGCTTAGGGCTTCAATACCCAAAGCGCCTGTACCGGCATATAAGTCAAGAGCCCGGCACCAAGTGGTAGCGGTATTTTCCAGAAGAGAAAAAATAGCTTGCCTTGCCAAATTGGTTGTAGGTCGAATTAGATGGCTGGGGAGGGTTTTTAACTGAAGTCCCTTTGCTTTACCACCAGTAACTCGCATTTCTATTAGCTTTCAATAAGTTCTTGGTATTATACTACCGTTTACCAGTTGTTTCAAGTAGCGGACTTGTTGACTGCAAGAATGACATGTTCTATACTTTATCTAAATAACTGGAAGCAAGGGTTGATATGAGTAGCGGATTTGAGAGGTTTTCCGAGGGAGCCCGTAGAGTGTTAACGCGGGCTCAGGGGGAAGCACGGCGTCTAGGCCACAGTTATATCGATACTGAGCATATATTGTTGGGGCTAGTGGGGGAGGAATCAAGAACAGCAGCCAAAGTCCTGAATAGCTTGGGCGTCTCATTAAACAAGGTACAGGCATCCGTAGAATTCGTAATTGGAAAGGGAGAGAGGCGAGCTGTCAGTGGTAATGTTGACCTTGCTCCTCGGGCGAAAAGAGCTATCGAGTTTGCCGTTGATGAAGCACGTCGTCTTAACTCCAACTATATAGGTAGTGAGCACCTTTTACTCGGTTTACTGCGTGAAACTGAAGGAGTAGCGTGTAGTGTTTTGGAGAGTTTTGGTATTACTTTGGAGCGGACACGTGAAGAAGTCAATCGGGCTACTAAACAGGAAACTATGCGAGCTCGTACGACCCGCAGCGCCACACGTACACCAACTTTAGATCAGATGGGGACAGATTTAACCGGTCTAGCCCGGGCAGATAAGCTTGACCCTGTTATCGGGCGCGCCAAAGAAATTGAGCGGGTGATTCAGATACTAAGTCGCCGTACTAAGAATAATCCAGCGCTTATAGGTGAAGCAGGCGTAGGCAAGACAGCTATTGTTGAAGGATTAGCCCAACGCATAGTAGCTGGGGAGGTTCCTGAAGCATTGCAGGGCAAGAGGATAGTCGCCTTAGACATAGGCGCTCTGGTGGCTGGAACGAAATATCGTGGTGAATTTGAGGAGAGGATGAGGAGAATCATTGAAGAGGAAAAAACTGCGGGTAACTGTATCCTGTTTATAGACGAGATG
>JAIWBQ010000049.1:0-2577 GCA_048633745.1 bacterium | reverse complement strand
ATTGGGCACGCTTACCCCATGACCTCCTAGCCAGAATATCTGAGCGCATAGTTAATGAGGCACCTGATGTCAACAGGGTGGTTTATGATATTACTAGTAAGCCACCAGCAACTATAGAATGGGAATAAATTTGCGGCTTTGCCGCAAAAGAAGAGATTAATTTGCTTTCAACAAATTGTCCAGAGGAGAAAGGAGGGATTTCCAATCAAAATAATAAACTATTTTGCCAGAGGCAAAACTAGTTATAGTTAACTGCGAAAATCCTTGTAGTTCTCCCTCCCCTGGCGGGAGGGAGTTAAAGGGAAGGGGAAATTCACCCTAACTTAACCTCCCCCTTCGAGGGGGAGGGATTTTATAAGATTTGTGCGAAATACTATAATTTGATTTGGTTTTCGGGCCTAAGCCCGAAAAAGGAGGGAAAGATGGATTATCCTTTTGAAGAAAAAAGTGATGAACAACTGGCTGTAGAGGACGATCTGGAGATGCTCCGCGAGGATTTGATAGGCGAATTGCAAGCTATAAACCAGTACCAGCAACATATAGAGAGTCTGGAAAGTGAAGAGGTTGTGACTATATTAGAGCATATCATTGAAGATGAGAAAGAACATGTTGCCGAGTTGCTGGGAGTCATTCAGAATTTCGACCCTGTTCAGGCTGAAAAACTTAGGAAGCAAACTTTGTAGAGATTCAATGGCACTCAGACCGAAGCTGAAAGGGATAAAGAAAATAGCGGCAAGCATAAGAAAAAGAGGAGATAGCCATTGAAGGTGCTGGTTGTTGGTGGTGGAGGCAGGGAACACACGCTAGTGTGGAAGATTGCCCAAAGCCCCCAGGTGGAGAAAGTTTTTGCCGCTCCGGGGAATGCTGGCACAGCACTCATAGCGGAAAATTTAAATATTCGCCCCACAGATATAGAAGGCCTGGGCCAGGCAGCTAAAGAAAAAGGCATTGACCTTACTGTGGTAGGTCCTGAGGCGCCACTGACTTTAGGTGTAGTAGATCACTTTGAAAATTTGGGTATTCCCATCTTTGGTGCCACTAAAGCAGCAGCTCAAATAGAGTCGAGCAAGGTTTTTGCCCGAAACTTGATGGAGAAATATGGCATTCCCTGTCCCAAGGGCGCTATTTTCCCCTCTTATTCTGAGGCTCGTGAATATCTTGAGCAACAGCAACCACCGGTTGTTGTCAAGGCGGATGGGTTGGCTGCTGGCAAGGGTGTGATTATCGCTGATTCTCTGCCAGAAGCCGATAAAGCTCTCAGCGACATTATGGAAGCCAAAATCTTTGGCTCTTCTGGTGGTAGAGTGATAATTGACGAATACCTTATCGGCAGAGAGGCAAGTCTGATAGCTTTCACGGATGGCAAAACAATCTCAGCTATGGTTCCCGCTTGCGACTATAAGAAGATTTGGGATGATGACCAAGGTCCCAACACGGGTGGCATGGGTAGCTATAGCCCACCGGGATTTTTCCCTGCTGAATTAGTAGAAAAGGCTACCAACACCATTTTGCTGCCGGCAATAGAGGCAATGGCTAACGAGGGAATGCCTTACAAGGGAGTACTGTATGCCGGGTTAATGGTTGTTGATGGAGAGCCATTAGTGCTAGAATTCAATGCCCGTTTTGGTGACCCAGAAAGTCAAGCTACGTTGCCTCTTCTTAAGACTGACTTAGTGGACATACTTATGGCAGTAATTCAAGGCAATCTTGACCAGTTAGATATAGAGTGGAGTGGTGATGCCTGTGTTGGAGTAGTTATGGCTTCCGCTGGCTATCCAGAGAGCTATAAAAAAGGCTTCCCCATGAAAGGTTTGAACAAGGTGGATAAAGACTTGCTAATTTTCCATGCTGGAACCAAATTGGGTGATGATGGCATAACCTATACCGATGGTGGGCGTGTGCTCACCGTAGTGGGGACAAGTAAAGACATGGCTGAAGCTCGAGAAAAAGTTTACCGTAATTTACATAACATTTACTTTGAAGGTTGTTATTATCGCAAGGATATTGCTTTAAGGGAGATAAGCTGAATGGCATTAGTTGGTGTGGTCATAGGGAGTAAGACAGACACAGATCTGATACAGCCAGCGCTGGACATGTTGAACAAGCTGGGTATTGATTACGAAGTTTCCGTTATCTCAGGTCATAGAAATCCAGAAAGGCTAAGAGAATATGGTTTGGATGCAGAAGGGCGAGGCATTCAAGTCATCATTGCTGCTGCTGGCGGCGCTGCTCATCTTCCTGGTATTCTAGCTAGCTGGACAACTCTGCCAGTAATTGGTGTTCCCCTCCCTACCAGTGAGTTGAAAGGCATGGACGCTTTGCTCTCTATAGCTCAGATGCCTGGGGGGGTTCCGGTAGCCTGTGTTGGCATTGGCACAAGCGGGGCGAAGAACGCCGCCTTGCTTGCCGCCCAGATTTTGGGTATAGGACACAGGGAGATAAAGGAAGCCTATTGCAGATATAAAGAGGAGCTAGCAGGGGGATAATATGATCGAGCGTTATTCCAGACCTCAAATGAAAAAAATATGGTCTGAGGAGAATAAGTTTGACCAATGGCTCAGGGTGGAAATAGCGGTT
>JAIWBQ010000048.1:0-9506 GCA_048633745.1 bacterium | reverse complement strand
TAATTAGACCTCCGGGCTGATAGTCAGGTTGGATGTGGCCTCAAGCCATCCTCAAACTTGCCCGATTTGATATATCCGAGTATGTGAGCTTAACCCTCCAGGCATTTTTTGCCCAAGCGCAGTATGTCGGGAGGGATATTGACCTGCCCGATGTCTTCTGGTTCTACTCCAGGAAGCATTGGCCGCTGCGAAACTCACCGATAGTTAGAACTCAGAAGTTCTTTTGTTTCTTCCACTGGGGCGGGATTTCAGGAATTTCTCAAATAGCTCTTGTGAAAAGATAACTTGTGAATTTTGTGAACAACTGCTAATATAAGTAGCTTTGGCGCATTCGTCTAGGGGGTTAGGACACCTCCCTCTCAAGGAGGAGATCACCGGTTCAAATCCGGTATGCGCCACCAATAACCATATCCGCTAAACCTTCCCCTTGTTAGTCATCCCTACTACGTGCTAAACTTTCCTGCAAATCAATGAAAAAACGGGTCTTCTCCGGCTTCCGCCCCACAGGCAGACAGCATATCGGTAATTACCTAGGAGCAGTACAGAATTTTATCGCCCTTCAGGATGAGTACGATTGTATCTATTGCGTGGTGGATATTCATGCTCTCACCACCCTGGAAAGTACAGAAACGCTTCGGGAAGATATTTACGAAATGGTGCTCGACTGGCTGGCAGCCGGCATTGACCCGCAGAAGAGCATTATTTTTGTTCAATCTCATGTTCCCCAGGTGGAGGAGCTTCATACCCTGTTCAGTATGCTGACTCCTTTAAGTTGGTTACTACGTGTGCCTACATTTAAGGAGAAGGTGAAGATGCAGCCACATAACGTCAATTATGGGCTGGTAGGTTATCCTGTTCTTATGACCGCAGATATTGCCCTTTATAAAGGCGAGGTTGTTCCTGTGGGCGAGGATCAGCTTCCTCATCTTGAATTGGCTCGAGAGATAGTGCGCCGCTTTAATTCCCTTTTCGGGTTTGTTTTTCCTGAGCCACAGGCGAAGCTTACCTCCTTCCCTCTAGTTCTGGGCCTGGACGGGGTACAGAAGATGAGCAAAAGCTCTGATAACTACATTGAAATAGCCGCCTCCCCACAGGAGATTTCGGAGCGAGTGATGACTGCGTTTACCGATCCAGAGCGGAAGTTTCGTTCTGATCCAGGGCATCCTGAGATATGCAATATCTTTCGTCTCCACAAATTCTTTACTCCTGCACAGGTGGAGGAGATTGCTTCGGAATGCCGCAGAGCTAACATCGGCTGTGTGGATTGCAAGAAAATGCTGGCTCAAAGTATTAGCTCAACTCTTGAGCCTTTCCGGGAAAAGCGGGCTGCTTTAGCCTCCAAGCCTGACTATGTCACTGAGGTTCTTATTGAAGGAGCTAACCGGGCTGAAACTATAGCCGAGGAGACCATCAAAGAAGTTAAAGAGAAAATGAGGCTCCTTCAGCGTGTAGATTCGGGGTGATCAGGATAACGTGCAGCCAGCATCTCGAAGAACGTCTCAAGGCTGGCATCTACCTGAGCCTCAGAGTGAAGTCGCGGATCACACATATCAGTCTCGAACACTACCCCTGGTATCCCCGTTCTCCTCTCCACTCCTTCCATTAGGTCATAAACTCCAGTGGCCAGTGCCTTGCAAGTTCGGCTGATCTGCATAGCTAGCCCATTTAAGTGATATTTCTCTACTTGTTCCACCAAAAAATCGATTCTCTGTCTTATTCCCCGAGTAGTAGATGTCATAAGCAATCACTCCGCTGTGCTATCTAAAGGTCTGAAAGCATCCAGGCCGCAGAAGGTGGTGAAGCTGGTAGTGTAGACATGGGTTAGAGGACAGGCACCATAGGAGGCAAATTTGCCGGCTAGGCCCTTCAGCTTGAACCACACGGGGACGCCATCTAGGTGAAGCCGAAACCTCTCATTAGGCACGGCGCTTACCTTGCTGGCTACCCTCTCTGCTATCTCTTCCTTAAATTCCCCATAATAATCTGCCCCTACAGCGCTGCCCCTTAGACCCAGGACAGGAAAGAGGTGGACAAAGATATCGAAAACACTTAAAGGGGAAGGAATGTTCTGGCACATCTCCAATGCCTCATGCCATAGCCGAAACAACCTGCTGCTATTAGCGATGTCCTCTTGGAATTTGTCATAATGGAAAGGGCAGCCGGTGAATTCTTCCAGGAAGGCGATTAAGTCTTGTAACTGTTCTCTTACGTAGGCACGCGCCCTAGAATAAGTCCCTTTGTCCATATCATCATGCAGGAAGGGCACATCAATAAGGATGACAGGCACGTCAAAGATCCACCCCAGGCACTCCAGCCACTTAGTCATGGTGTGGCACTGGCCGCCGATAAGAAGCAAATCAGGCTTGGGTGGTCTGAGAAAAGTCTTTGTTTCCTCCCCGGCTAGAGCTGAGCCGATGTCGGTGCGGGCATAAGAGCACAGGTCTGGGGAATAGCCCTCGGCCTCAGCCCTCTGGCAAAGCTCCAAGCTTACCCCCAAGCTGGCGCAAGTTGCCGAGTTGTTCATAGGGTAGATAGTGACAAAATCCATAGCCGTGAGAAACTCGGCTGGCACCATACCTGAACACCAGGCTATGCGCTTCCCCATATCTCGTGCATGGTAGGCCTTTTCCCAATATTCGGCAGTTATCCTCCGTAGTGTCTCGCGGCAGTTGAGCTTGACAGGCCGGTATTTTGTTTCCATATCACTGCTCCAGAGTTTCAATAAAGGCTTCCAGCCGAGTTCGAACAGTTCCTGTGGAAACAGGTGGTTCTACCTCGATAAGGAGGTGGGGGATACCCTGTCGTGCCAGTTCCGCTTTCACCACAGGGTAGGCAAAAGAATATGGCTCACAGTACTTAACCATTAAGATGATGACCCCCTGGGCTTTAGACTCCTCGGTTAGGTCAGAAAGATGCTCGGCATATTTTTTATCCTGATTGTACTTGGTAGGGCAAGGTACATCATTTACGTAGTGTTCAGCTAGAGCCTCTACAGGAGGAATGGTTTCGCTAACTTTAGTGGCAAAGTATCTTCTACCTACATATAAATCGTCATTTACCACTGTGGCTCCTAACTCTTCGATTAAGTCAAGTATCTCCCATTCTGGCTGGTCACAGGGGCTACCTGAGACAATTAGTCTTACGCTACTATTCAGCAACCTTTCTTTGTTCTCTGCCTTCTCTAAGAATTCTCGCATGAGCGCACTATGCTCCTCTTTGGGCATAAGCATGCTTGCCATGACCGCTGTCGCCACATCTCTTGGCGTAAAAATCCCTGGATTTTCCATCCTCATCTGATATAGTGTGTACATTAGATCTTTATTCTGATTATAAGTGACGATGCTCTTTCTTAAGTCACTATCTGAAATATCTCTACCAGTGAATTTCTCTAGCGATTTCTTTAGTTCATTGAATCGCTCGGTCAGATAGCACCGACTGGAAACGGAGTTAACTTTCCCTACCACCCCGATGCTGTGCTGAAAAGACATAGGGCAATGAAGATTCCATATATCTGGCAATAGCCGGACTACATCACATATATCTGGGAATGCTATGCCGTCTAGGAAATCCAGCTTGCCTTTTAAGGCCAGGTCAAGGTTACTACGCACCACATGACATAGAAAAGGCTCTAGATACCTGTCTGACGAAGTAGTGGCTTCGTCGGTGCCGAGAAGAGTGATGGGCAAGATGCCGCTAGCATGGATGATCTCCTCGGGCACATACATAGGAAAACAGCCTATTACTGCCTTACCTGCCTCTTTCCATCTCTTGGCTCTCTGCAAAGGATCCCGAACGATAGCAGCAAACTCGCTTATGATATCATTCATGCCAGGTCCACTTTAAGCTGCTGAGCTAGTTTTTGAAATATATGACGTCTAACTAATTGCATAGCGACCCTTCAGACTGAGATTTCAGCACGAAGCCCTGAACGGTGATTAGATCTTGAGCACAAAATTCTAAACAATTCTTGTCTTTTCTACTATAGAACCAAAGATTTCCACAAACTCTGTCGCTTCGCCAATCAATGATTGTCTTACTTATTCTGCATCTTCTCCCCTCCCCTCGATAAGCCTCAGCCAATACTCGCCCTCTTTGCTGCCAGCGAAAGGAATAGATGAAACTTGAACTTATTGTTCTATTTGCCTCTTATGTTGTGTTTGGCCTACTTTTCCTTATGAACCTGTCCATTCTTCTTAGAGCCTCTTCAATATCGGACAAAGACGTAGCATAACAGCAGCGGACAAAGCCTTCACCGCATGATCCAAAGGCAGGGCCTGGAACAACAGCAACTTTTTCTTCTATCAGCAGTTTTTCGGCAAACTCTTCCGAGGTCATTCCGGTAGCTTTTATTGAGGGAAAAGCATAGAAGGCGCCTTTGGGGTCGAAACAGGGTAAACCAATCTCATTCAGTCTTTTAACCATGAGGCGGCGTCGTCTGTTGTATTCCTGAACCATCTTTTCGACCTCATCCTCACCGTTTCTCAGCGCCTCGATGGCTGCCATTTGTGCCATTGTCGGCGCACAGAGCATGGTGTATTGATGGATTTTTGTCAGAGCTTCAACGAGTTTCTGGTTAGCGGCTACGTAACCAATGCGCCAGCCGGTCATGGCATGAGACTTAGAAAATCCACCAATCAAAATGGTGCGCTCCTTCATGCCACGAAGGCTGGGAAAGCAGACATGTTCCACTCCATAAACTAAACGGGCATATATCTCGTCAGATATGACCAGTAAGTTATACTTTTGAGCCAGTTCGGCAATAGCACTGGACTCTGACTTGGACCTGACTGCGCCAGTGGGATTCGCCGGGTAGCCTATCAAGATAGCCTTCGTCCGATCTGTAATCCGGGCTTCGATATCAGCTGCCTTGATAACAAAATTGTTTTCTTCACTTGTGGGAGTAAGAATCGGCACGCCGCCAGCTAGAGTGGTGTTAGCAGGATACGCAACATAACACGGATCAGGCATTATGACTTCGTCGCCCGGGTTGATAATTGCTCGCATGGCGAGGTCCAGTCCCTCACTACTTCCCACGGTGATAAGGATTTCATATTCGGGATGGTAGCTGACTCCATAATGAAGCTCTAGGTAACTGGCCAACTCTTGGCGCAATTCAAGCATACCCGAGTTTGAGGTGTACATGGTATAGCCTTTCTCCAAGGAATATGTGGCTGCCTCTCTGATATGCCACGGTGTAATGAAATCAGGTTCACCTATACCAAGAGAAATAACATCTTCCATGGAAGAAAGTAGGTCGAAGAATTTCCTGATGCCCGATGGCGGAAGAGTATCCACCTTTTGCGAAATAAGCTTATCCTGAGCTTCAGTTGTACTGGATTGTGCGTCGAGCATACTACGGTGTTATTGGCAGGCGTTTATCGGTTTCCTTGGGAAGCTGAAAAGTTTCTCCATTCTCCTTATATCGTTTGAGAATAAAATGGGTGACAGTGCTTTGTACACTCTCTAGGGGAGCTAGTTTCTCCGTGACGAAACTGGCAATTTCCTGCATGTTCTTACCTTGGACTAATATGGCCAGGTCATAGGTGCCTGAAACTAGATAAGCAGAATATACCTGGGGGAATTGATAAATGCGCTCAGCAATAGCATCGAAGCCCACATCCCGTTGCGGCGTTATTCTGACTTCAATCAAAGCCCATACCACTCCCTCGCCCAATTTAGGCCAGTTTATTATGGTCTTGTATTTCAGAATAGTCCCCTCTTTCTCAGCTTTCTTAATCAACTTCTCTACTTCGCTGACAGGAATGCCCACCATAGTGGAAATTCGCTCCGGAGTTGCCCGGGCATCTTGTTCCAGAATTTCAAAGATCTCTTTCATAGTTTCTCCCTAAGGTGTCAATTCAATAGCAGCCCATTGGTCCGTCATTTCATTGTAGCACAAGTTAAACGATTTACCATTCGCAGTGGTTACGTCAAATGGCTTTTTGCCTGGCTCTTGCCAGGCTCTTTCTATTGACTCTATGATACTTTCCTCCCCTTGCCAAGTAAAGGATCATGGCTCCTGGACATAGGTATAACCTGAGTAACACTTCGTTCACACTACTCGCATTATAATGGAGGCCTTCTGTTATGCCAATCGGTTGCCTGCTCGTAGGCAAAGGCGATACGCAACAATGTTTCCTCGTTGAATGGCTTACCCATAATCTGCATGCCTATAGGCAGGTTGTCCGCAAAACCAGCAGGAATTGAGATAGCTGGAATACCAGCTATGTTTATAGGCAGGGTACATACATCGCTCAAGTACATCTGCATTGGGTCTTCCAACTTTTCGCCCAACTTGAAAGCTGTTGTTGGTGAAGTTGGAGTGACCAAGACATCATACTTTTCGAAGGCTTGGTCAAATTCTTGCTTTATCAAAGTGCGTACCTTTTGTGCCTTGAGATAGTAAGCGTCGTAGTAACCTGCGGATAAAGCATAAGTGCCTAACATTATGCGTCTTTTGACCTCAGGCCCGAAGCCAAATTGTCGCGTCTTTTCTGTTGCCTCGATTACATTGCTGGCATTTCGCTCAGAGAAGCCATATTTTACTCCATCGTAGCGGGCCAAATTTGCTGAAGCTTCAGACGGAGCAAGTATGTAGTAGGCAGCCAGGGCATATTTAGTATGAGGCAAAGAGGCTTCCCAATCTATTTCGGCGCCTAGTTCATGTAGCTTCTTTATGGCTGCCTCCAAAGCTGCCCTTACTCCACTCTGCATGCCCTCTACAAAGTATTCCTTGGGTATGCCGATCCGTAGCCCCTCGAGACTCCGCCCTTGAGGTCTCAAGCCCGAAGAGTCAGGACTTAGTTGCAGAGTATAATCTGGCACGGGGTAAGGGACTGAAGTTGAATCCATCGGGTCATATCCAGCGATAACATTCATTACCAAAGCACAGTCAGTAACGTCTTTAGTTATTGGCCCAATTTGATCCAGAGAACTGGCGAAGGCAACTAAGCCAAAACGACTCACCCGACCATAGGTTGGTTTAAGACCCACCACATTGCAAAATCCCGCTGGTTGACGGATGCTGCCTCCGGTGTCGGAGCCAAGAGCATAGATAGTTTCATCGACAGCTACAGCAACTGCTGAGCCACCGCTGCTACCTCCAGGAACACGGCCTAGATCCCAGGGATTATAGGTAGGGAAGAACGCAGAATGTTCTGTGGAAGAGCCCATAGCAAACTCATCCATATTTGTTTTCCCTATTATTACCGCCCTTTGTGCCCTTAGTTTCTCTATCACTGTGGCATTGTAAGGCGGGACAAAATTTTCCAGCATCTTTGAACCACAGGTGGTTCGTACCCCCTTGGTACATATGACATCTTTGATAAAGGTGGGTATGCCAGCTAAAGGGGTTATCTCACCGGCAGTTTTGATGTAATTATCGACCTTCTCTGCCTCTTTTAGCGCACTATCCTCAGTGCTAGTGATACAGGCACGGACTTTGCTTTCTACCTCAGCAATACGCTTCAATACAGATTTTGTGAGTTCTACCGAGGAAATCTTCCTCTGTTTAAGAAGCTCATGTGCCTCATAAATAGTTAGCTGGCATAGTTCGTTCACCTGCATTCTCAGAACCTATCCTTAACGCTGCTACGCTTGATAACTCTGCGCCAGTTACCAGCACTTTTGATATGCATCTCTTTCAACCTCGGGAGGTAGTTTATGCCCACAAATAGTGGTAGCCCTATGGAAAAGAATGCCATAGCTGTGGAGTGGTAGATTAGCCAGGCAACAAGGGGGAAAACAAGGAAGGCTATGCCATAACAAAAGGTGAGATTGTGAGTGATAATTAGAGCTATCACAGCAACGAGAATGAAAAAGGGAATCGCCTTAGGCATTAGGAAGAGGAGAATTCCCAGGGTGGTAGCCCCTCCTGTACCCCCACGAAATTTAAGGAAGACGGGAAAGGTATGGCCTATCACGGCTGCTAGCCCGGCAAGGAGCTGAAATATTAGAGAGACGCCTAGCCAGCGGGCTAGAAGAATTGCCCCTATGCCCTTCCCCACATCAACCAGCAAAACCAGAACCGATTCCCATAACCCCACTTCGTAGTATACATTCAGAACCCCCATATTCTTGCTTCCTACCTCACGTATGTCTATGTTCTTTTTTAGGCGACCTGCAAGATAAGCTGATGGAATGGAGCCAAGGAGATAAGCACTTGTGATGGCAATAAAAATGTTAATCATTATGCCAAGCGTAATTATTCTAGAATTGCTTGCACCCTAAAGCAATTTCCCTCTTCTTTAGGTGCGTTAGCCAAAACCTCAGCTTGGGAATATGACTTGGCTGTCTTATCTCCCCGGAAAACATTTTGAAGTGGGATGGTTTGAGTTGCCGGCGCTACATTTGCTGTATTCACTTCCTTAAGTATCTCGAAATTTTCCAAGATGTTAGATAGCTGAACGCTGAATTTTTCCGCTTCAGTTTCACTCAAGCCCAAGCGAGCGAGCCAAGCGATATGCTTCACCTGTTCGTAACTTAGTTTCATGTTCGCTGGATTATATAATTATAGCATCTAGCCTTTCCGCATAGCCATCCGAGATTCTACGAGGCCTCTCTCTTATTTTCAATACTGACCGAGCAAAATGTTGTCTCAGGTCATTAAGGTAGAGCCGCCGACCTGGGTAAACTGATGATCATCTGGCTGCTAGTCCCTAAGGGATTCCATCTAGCTATGTGATAACAATCTCAGGTATGCAAGTAGTTTAAGGAAGTAATCGAGGAGCTTGACGAGAAGCTGGAAATTTGTATACGCTTTATCGAGCTTCATCAAAAGAATAAATAATTTGGTCGAAAGCCCTCAATAGGAAAAGGGAAACCTAAAAATAGAGTGCCTGGGGCCTTAATAGCACTGGGCATCCATAGGAGGCGAAGATGAAAGAGCTAGACGATTACAGCGGCGAGTTTATCCCCAACATCCGGTTTGAGGATTTCTCTAAGGAGGCGCTCATAAAGCTACTGAAGACAGATTCACTCTGCACCTTGATTCTACATTGGGGGTGGCGCGATATTGTTAAGCAGAGGCATGGCGAGGATGAAGAAAATCAGTGCTGGCTTCAGGTATGGTTGAAGGTAGCTGTACCCATGTCCGAGAGGCTAGCCAGAGGGCTCAACATTCAGGACAAGAACATCATCGGCTATTTTAAGAGCCTCCAGTTGAATCCTACCCTGCCTTTGGATCGATTCCGCTATACTATGGAGGTCAAGAACCCCAACCTGGGAATTCTCACCATCACCCGCTGCCCAGCTCTGGACCTCTGGGAGAAGGAAGGAAACACTAAGCTTATCCAATTCTGCTGCCACGAGCTGGAACCACCTAGCTTTCAGGAGGCGGCTAAACCCTTCCACCCGGACATGAAAGTGATACCTTTAAAGTTGCCCCCCAGGCAGAGTCCTGATGAGGTCGCCTGCCAGTGGGAGGTTCGCATATAGCCGGGCATTGCCTCGCCTACGAGATACGGTCATGGACATATGCTTCATTTCCTTTTAGATTGGAACCCGCT
>JAIWBQ010000047.1:0-3060 GCA_048633745.1 bacterium | reverse complement strand
GCCGATGTAAATGGAGATAAGGGATGGGTAGTTCTGGAGCTGGAGGGGGAGGGAAAAGACATCGAGCGAGGGATTGCCTGGGTAACCAGCAAAGGGGTAAGGGTTGATCCTGTTGTCGGAGATATTGTAGAGGGTTAAATGCGAAGGATATATCTTGACCATGCTGCCACTACACCGACACAACCCGAGGTAGTAAAGGCAATGCTGCCTTATTTTACCGATGCTTTTGGCAACCCTTCGAGTATTTATTCCTGCGGACAGGAAGCGAAGGAAGCCATAGAAGAGGCAAGAACTATGGTGGCAGAGCTTATTGGTGCCCGGAGCGAGGAGATTATCTTTACCAGTGGAGGAACGGAGGCGGATAACTTCGCCCTAAAAGGCATTGCCTATGCCAGCGAGCACAAAGGAGAGCACATCATCACCACCTCTGTTGAACACCATGCGGTGATGGAGTCGTGCAAGTTTTTAGAGAAAAAAGGGCTCAAGGTAACCTATCTCCCTGTAGATGGGTATGGCCTGGTCGACCCCCAAGATGTCAAGAAAGCTATTACCGATAAAACCATCCTTATTTCAGTCATGCATGCCAACAATGAAGTAGGCACCATAGAGCCCATAGGCGAAATAGGTAAGATTGCTAAAGAAGCAGGCCTCTGTTTTCACACCGATGCTGTGCAGCCGGTGGGGCATATCCCGGTAAATGTGGATGAACTCGGGGTAGACTTACTCTCTATTTCGGCGCATAAGTTCTACGGACCTAAAGGAGTAGGGGCGCTATACGTCAGAAAGGGCACCAGGCTGGCCCCCTATATGCACGGAGGGGAGCAAGAAAAGAGACACAGAGCAGGCACGGAAAATGTTCCTGCCATCATGGGCTTGGGCAAGGCGGTGGAGCTTGCTCGGCAGGAGATGAGCAAGGAAACAGAACGACTGACTTACCTTCGTGAGCAGCTCATTAAGGGTCTCATCGAGCGGATTGACCACATCCGCTTAAACGGTCATCCTCTAAAGAGGCTACCCAACAATGTCAATGTAAGCGTTGATTTTGTCGAAGGGGAATCAATGCTCCTAAATCTTGATTTAGAGGGTATCTGCGCCTCCACTGGCTCAGCCTGTAGCTCCTCAAGCCTTGAACCGTCTCATATTCTCCTGGCGCTGGGACTTCCCCCTGAGCAAGCCCATGGTTCACTCAGGTTTACTCTGGGGCGAGAAAATACCGGAGAAGACATAGAGCGAGTTCTGGAAGTATTGCCTCGAATTGTAGCCAAGCTGAGAGCTATGTCCCCGCTTTTGAAAACTCGAAGATAGGAGAGCTGACAAATTCTAAATCCGGGATGATACTATAAGAAGGGAAGGGGAGGAAGCTGGAACACCCTCTAGTTGACCCTTTCTGGAAGACTTTCTACCGTGCCCTTAAGAAATATGCCTCAAAGGAAGTAAGAAAGTGAGCAGCGAAGAGAAGATTCTAAACTCCAGCCAAGTTATTGCCATGGTCGGGCTTTCCCCAAGACCTGACCGACCAAGCTATCAGGTAGCCAGTTACCTGAAAGAGCAGGGCTATAGGATAATCCCGGTGAACCCATCAAAGAAAGAGATATTAGGAGAGCCCTGCCATCCAGACCTCGTCTCAATTCCGGAGATGGTAGATGTAGTTGACATCTTTCGCCACTCTGAAGAGGTGCCGGCTATTGTCGAGGAGGCGATTAAAATAGGGGTGAAGGCAGTATGGATGCAGGAGGGAGTGCTAAACGAAAAGGCAGCCATCCGAGCTGAGAAAGCAGGGCTTATGGTGGTTATGGATAAGTGCATAGGTAAAGAGCACCGGAAACTACACAGTAGCAGGAACACGTGATAACCGAGTTCTTCATCGATGGAGAGAATAGTGATATGGTCAAAATAATTGCTGCCCGTAGGAGCAAGAAAAAAGACAGCAAAAAGGAACCTGTAGCCAAAGGTATCCCTGGAGAAAATTATGGACTCCTGGTGGTCTCTGCAAAATATGGCTCCTGAGATAAGGTCTCGCGAAAATTCGCCTTAAAGCAAAACTGGCTATGATAGGATGTTGGAGTTAGTCCAGACGATGGTATAATGCATAGTGCAATCAAAACAAGGGATTCAGACAAGCAGATTCTGCTAGAAACAGATTGTAATGTAATATACTAAAGTAGAACCTGGGTGTAAAAGTAGATAAATCTGGCAAATTATCGAGGGGGTAAGCCGTGAAAGTAAGGGTAGATAGAGATTTGTGTATTGGAGTTGGTAATTGCGTTGCCTTCGCGCCAACAGTCTTTGAACTTGATCAAGAGAACAAAGCAGTAGTTCTCGACCCTTCCTCAGTTGATGATGATACTCTGTTTGAGTCGGCTAAAAGCTGCACTGAAGATGCTATTATTCTTGAGGACGAGGAAGGACGTCAACTTTATCCCTGAACTTGACGGCAGTTCTCACAGCAAGTTCAAGATGATTGGCTCTATTGGGATATAATTGAGGAGGTATTGCTATGAAGAAGGTATACTTGGACAATGCCGCAACCACTCCCCTTCTCCCCGAGGTTCGTGAAGCGATGCTGCCCTATCTGGGAGAGGCCTTTGGTAATCCATCCTGTCTTCACGATTGGGGGGATACTGCACGAGAAGCCATGGAAAATGCCCGGGCCCAGGTGGCTCAGCTTATTGGAGCTAATGCAGAGGAAATAATCTTCACCGCCAGTGGCACTGAGAGCAATAACTTCGCCATTAAAGGGCTGGCACTGGCTCAACAAAATAAAGGCAAGCATATAGTAGCCTCAGCTATTGAGCATTTCTCGGTGTTGCATTCAGCAAGAACTCTGGAGAAATCGGGCTTTGAGTTGAACCTGATTCCGGTAGATAAATATGGTGTGGTTGACCCCGAGGATGTGCGGCGCAGCATCAGGAAAGACACCGTGTTAGTATCCATTATGCATGCTAATAACGAGGTGGGTACTATGGAGCCAATAAAAGAGATCGCCAAAGTCACCAAGGAAAAAGGTGTGGTTTTCCACGCGGATACCATAGCTACTGTGGGGACAATCCCTGTCGATGT
>JAIWBQ010000046.1:0-5007 GCA_048633745.1 bacterium | reverse complement strand
ACCTCCAGCACCAGTTTGTTGACGCTCTGGATTTCCACGATTTCGCCGGCGAGTATCTCACCCTCAACCGACTTTGCCGTCCAGTTCTCACCTTCCACACGGACGATCCCCGTGGGCTTGAGTGCTTTCATCACCTCCACTTCCATGCCAATCATCCCCTCTCGCCCGGTCACCTGCCGGAGATGAAAACTGGGCACAATCATCTTATGTGTTATAAAAGCCAGCAGACCCAGCAGTAATGCCCCGGGAACCGCCACCCAGAGCGGCAATTTGATATTAAAATACCAGAGAATGCCGAGAACCGCCGCCACTATCACCACTTCATCCAGAAGCAGTATCAGAACTTTAAACCAGTCCTTTGCCGTTCTTTTCATGGCTTGCTCTGATTCCTACTCGGTACATGGTTTGACGGCTTCGCTGACAACTACTCTGTGAACGTAATCACGAATTGAGGATAACACGCGTTGTTGGGACAGTCAATAGAGAGCAAGATCCCAAGATGCTTCCGTAATACCTGACTCATGCAGATTTCACAATTCGCTAAAAAGTGCAATTCACGTGGCCAACAGAACCAAGGATTGTTGAGTATGATGGGTCAAATTGATATCGAGATTGACGGAGAATAATTCCATGGGATACGATTTATTGAGCGAAGAAAATCAAGATAATAAAGAGATTCTAATGCAGGCCGAGTTGATCTACAATCCTCATAGTGGACAGGTAATTGTGAGGCACGAACTTAACGATGTAGTTGCGCTGTTGAGTCGCTGCGGATGGTCTGTCACTTTGCGAGAAACCAGAAAGCCATTGGAGGCAACCGAGCTAGCCCGTAATGCTGTTAATAGAGGTGCGAAGGTAGTTATTGCGGCTGGTGGTGACGGCACTGTTAATGAGGTAGCTAATGGACTACTGAACACTGAAGTGGCACTAGGAGTTCTTCCTGTGGGAACGACCAACTCATGGGCATTGCAGATGGGTATCCCGGCATTAAATCCAATGCTTCCAGGCACGAAAGTGTTCAAGTTGATTGCTGGTCTGGAGGAACGAATTGAACACCCGTTACCTGCCAATTATTATCGAAAGGTGCTGTTGGACGCTGCGCAAGTTCTCGTAGAAGGACACACCGTTGTAGTCGATGTGGGCGAGATCTCTGGGCGTTATTTTTTGATGTGGGTAGGTATTGGACTAGATGCAGCGATCACAGAAAGCATATCTTCGAAAGAAAAAAGAGCATTAGGTTCGTGGGCTTACGTGTTCAGTGCAATTGAGTTAGGCTATCGATACTCTAGCACCGACGTTTGGCTCAAGTTGGATGGAGAGGTGGTAAAGACCAGCACGCCATTGATTGTTGTCAGCAATATTCAACTCTATGGAGGTGTGCTGACGATTGGGGCTAAGGCTTGTGTGAACGATGCTAAATTAGATGTGTGTGTTTTCAAGGGAGATGGATTCTTTACCTTTGTGCAGCACGCTATGAATGTCCTTTCGCATAGACATCTCCAAGACCCGAAGATAGAGTATTACCAATGCAGCGAAATAGTCGTCGAGTCCGCGTGCTCACTGCCAGTTCACATGGACGGTGATCCTTTTACGAAGACCCCTGTCGTTATTCGTACGATACCCTCATCACTAAAGGTCATAGTGCCGAAGACTGTGCCCGGTAATTTGTTTAGCCCTTTAACCTACTATTCCCGCCTATAAAATCTTTAGTGTGGGGGAGTAGCGTAGGTGGGAGTTTCATGCTAATTCAGTGTGACTAAGCTGATACAATGTGATATATACTATTGAACATTCGTCAGGATTGTTCAACTTCAGCCAGCTCGTGTGCGGCCATTAGAACTACCGTACGAAGCAAGGCCGGTGTGCGACTCTGGGGCACTAGCTCAGTTGATAATAATTTGGCGACCTAAGATCATATTTTAAGCAGTAAGAAGTTGAGATAAGAATTCCTTACCTTTCCCGGATTCATTAGCGACTAGAAGTTCCGACGAATCCTTTGCTAGCTTGATCGTCACCTCAGAGAACTCGGTACTAAGCACGCCATAATACATAGCCCTCTTCAACAATATAATAGCATTTAGTTCAGCGACCGCCAAGCTCAGTGAATCTTTCCAGCACTCCTCGACTCCACCAAATGATTATGAACGGTGGGGCATTAAACAATTCGCTTGTATATTATTTCTGAAGCTAGCAGGTGCATTTTAAGTAGACCAGGGGGTAAGATAAGCCTGACGAGTTCTGACCTTCACCCAAACGTACATGATGAGCAGGACACCACTTCGAAAACTATGCTTTTACTAACTATACCACCAGCGGCATTAGACACTGTTACTGTAACTGTGACTTTAACTGCACTATTCGGCGCAGTCCAGGTAATCATAGAGCCCTCCCCAGAAATCTCGCCATTACCACATGACCATTCGTAAACCAGTTCACCGCTCGTGTCTGAAACAACGCACTCAATGTCACAGCTTTTTTCTTTCCCGATTTTATACCCCCCGGAGTATTCCTTCAGGTATTTATGTTCCGCGGTGACAATCAGATTCTCAATAACCGGTGGAGATTTGGGTGCCACACTAACCGTTAGCGATCTTGTGTCCTCCTCACCGGAGCTATCAGTAACCACAACTTGGATCTCATACAGCCCTACCGCATCGGGAGCAGTCCAGGTTACAACCGGACCTGTGCCAGAGATATCACCTCCATTAGCTGACCACTCATAGCTTAACTCATCACCATCGGGGTCTTCAGCATCACACTTAACTTGGCAGTTGCCCGAAGGAGTAACCCAGTCCACATTGGCTATCAGGCTGGTGATAGTCGGTGGGTTATTGCCCCTCACGGTGATGGATACATAATCTATAGCTTCTCCACCATTGCCATCGGTCACCTTGACAACAAGGTTATAAATACCTTCAGAGTCAGGAGCGTTCCAAGTAACAGTAGCTCCCTCCCCTTCGATATCGCCTTTGCTGGCCAACCACTCATAGCTTAGCTGATCACCATCCTTATCCGAAGCAATGCACTCAATTTGGCAACTTGCTGAAAGAAGAACTGCCTCTGGCTCAGCTTGAAGACTTGTGATAATTGGTGGGTGGTTAGCTGCTTTGCAAGACGGAACCAGCAGCATGATTGCTGCCACCATAATTGGTAGACATCTTTTTAACTTCATTAGTTTAGCTCGCATTGACCTGCCCCCAGTAGTTGTACCAATTTGTACAAATAGCTGATAATTCTCAAACGGCTAAGAAAGCAGCCAAAAAGCTAGGCATCTGCGGGCCATGCTTCAAAAGTCTTATCCCAGTTGACCATATCACTGGGGCGAAACCCTAGGTGCTCGATAAAGCTCTGCAGCTCGTTATCATCCTGCCGAACAAGTGCGCGTATCGTGTTAATGTCTTGAAGATGGCAACGGCGTGATAACTCACTAACTAGTGCAGAGCCAATCTTACTCCGCTGAGATTCAGTGTCGACGACTATAGCGTGAATAAGGCAAACCTCAACAAATGGTATGTATACATATTCCAGACGAGCCATAGCAAAGCCAATTATCTGACCCTTAGCCTCAGCCACAAAACTCAAGTCAAGCGGCCCACCAGGGTCATAGGCAGCCAACTCTTTATAGGTAACATGAGTTTTTGCATTGGTGGCTTTGTCTACCAGGACTAGAATGACATCTATATCGCTACGTGTCATACGCCGAATATTTATAGCATTTCCTCCCGATGCACTCATTTGAATCATCCTCCCAATTGAAGATGGACCTAGTACCTGCCTCCCTTTGAGCTCTTGACAACCTTCTCTTCCTATGTTATTGTATACTGTGTTGATGAGGTTTGTCAACAATAGGGCAGAACAATGAAGCTTTCTACTAGCGCGGTATCGAACCAGGGCGCTTTTGGATTTAGCTCTTCACCCAAGCGAAGGGGATGCCCGGAGCGGCAAGGAGAGTTTAATAACTGATGGCAGAAGATCCCAAGGCATAGGGCAAGCAAGCAGGCAGGTGAAAAAGATATGGGAAGTATCGTCTTTTTTCGGATGGAGAGCTTCGCCAGCACTGATAGACAAGGATTCTGAGGCCTGTAGTGCACGGCTCGCATGTCGAGGACTACTGCGGGGCTCCGAGAGGGGGATTGACAACCAGATGCCATGGATATATTATTGGTGACAATTGCGATGAGGTATCCTGATCCCTCATTAGCGAGTTGAAATGGGAAATGTCGGATAATAGTTGTACTATTCTATCGAGCAAGTTCTGGGAATGTCATCCGTAGATGATGGGGAGCGAAAGAGGCCGAAGAAGTCGATGAAGTTAAATCCGTGTGTGCGAATCAAATGGATACCGGTTTTGGCTGTCCTGATGACTGGTGTCCTTCTTCTTATCGGTTGTGGCCCTGATAGTGCCAACAATACCAGCCACACCAACCATAGCAACGGCACCCCAGTTATCAGCGCCCTCACGGCTGAAAAAGAAACGGTTTTTCCCTCACAACAGTGTGAGATTACCTGTGTTGCTTTAGACCCGGATGGTGACAACCTAACTTATAAGTGGGCAGCCAACGGCGGCAGTGTCTCCGGAGATGGCTCTGTGGTTACCTGGACTGCTCCTGATGCTGAGGGCACTTATGCCGTCACTGTCGCAGTCAGTGATGGCAACGGCAGTCAGAACATAAGCTACCTGAGCATCGAAGTAGTGGAGACCCACGCGCCCGTTATGGAGGACTTAACTATCACTCCTGAAGATTCTGACCCGGAAGGGCTGCAAGTTCACAGAGAAGAGATTTGCTACATTGTATGTGTTGCCTCTGACCAGGATGGTGATGAGCTAGGCTATGAATGGTCAACTGATGGAGGCAGTATCTCGGGCGAGGGCGCTACAGTTACCTGGACTGCCCCTGATGCAGTGGGCGCTTACAATATCACAGTAGTGGTCACCGATGGACAAGGTGGTGAAAGCAGAGACTCATTGACCATAGATGTGAGAACTAATCATCGGCCGGTTATTGA
>JAIWBQ010000045.1:0-3860 GCA_048633745.1 bacterium | reverse complement strand
GATGTTCAATTTTGTTGCCTTCCACTTGCTCTGTAAAAAGGAGGTCTTTCAATGGAAAAGGTAGCTGAATTAAGGGAAAAACTCAAGGAAGGCACAGGGAACTGGGAAATAGTATTAACCAGACTACTTCTTAGATATTTTCGGTTACTTTTTATGTGATTTAACAATCTCCCTTTCGGTTACATTTTAGATGATTTAATTCGCCGCATTGACGCTCAACTCTTTCCCTGCTAAACTACAGAGTGTTTCAGAATGTAGTTGCCCGATAAATTGGGTAATTGTGTCTGGAATTCAACAGTAAATCAAAAATAAACAGCCTTAACTAAAAGAGGAGGTGCGATGGAGCTAACTTTAAGCGTTATCAAAGCCGACGTTGGTGGCTATGTAGGGCATTCTTCCAGCCACCCAGCTTTGTTGAAAATGGCTGAGGAAAAAGTGGCACAGGCTAAGGAGCAAGGCTTACTTATTGATTACCATGTCACTCGATGTGGCGATGACCTACAATTGATAATGACTCATCAGCAAGGTGAAGATAGCGAGCAAATCCATAAGTTAGCCTGGGATACATTCGTGGAATGTACCGACGTAGCTAAAAGCCTGAAGCTTCACGGCGCAGGGCAGGATCTTTTATCTGATGCTTTTTCCGGCAATGTTAGGGGTATGGGACCTGGTGTGGCTGAGATGCAATTTACCGAGCGTGAGGCTGAAACCATAATCATATTCATGGCGGATAAGACAGCTTCTGGTGCCTGGAATTTACCCCTATATAAAATATTTGCTGACCCCTTTAATACCATAGGACTGGTGATCGCCTCTAATATGCACTCTGGCTTTATATTCGAGGTCCATGATGTAAAAGAGCACAAGAAAATCCGCTTTAACTCTCCTGAAGAAATCTACGATATGCTTGTTTTTATTGGCGCACCAGGCCGCTACGTCATTAAAGCGGTGTACCATAAAGAGACTGGAGAAATCGCTGCTGTTTCCTCTACCCAGAGATTATCTATGATGGCAGGCAGATACATAGGTAAGGATGATCCCGTCTGCATCGTTCGCTCTCAGGGAAAATTCCCTGCCGTGGGAGAAATACTGGAACCCTTTGCCTCTCCCCACATAGTAGAGGGCTGGATGAGAGGCTCTCACAAAGGCCCCTTAATGCCGGTAGCTGTTCGGGAAAGCAATCCTTGCCGCTTTGATGGTCCACCAAGAGTGGTAGCTGCTGGTTTCCAACTTGCTGATGGCAAGTTCGTCGGCCCTCGTGACCTCTTTGATGACCCCGCTTACGATGAAGCTCGTCATCAAGCAAATATTATGGCTGACTTTCTACGCCGAATGGGTCCGTTCGAGCCACATCGCCTGCCGCTTGATGAAATGGAATATACCACTATGCCCGAAGTAGCAAAGAAGCTGGCCCCGAGGTTTCAGGACATTTAACTTGCGCAAGGCGCAAAATGGGAAAAGAGAAATAAATACAATCAGTTTGCCCGAAGGGCAAAATTTGCCTAAGCTTCTCCTCGCCACCACAAACTTTGGGAAAATCAAGGAATACCGCTCTTTGTTAAGCGGCATTGGCTACCAGATAGTTACATTGGCCGAGCAAGGAATAGCCGAAGTTGTCACCGAGTCAGGAGATAGCTATGAGCAAAACGCTCAATTGAAAGCCACTACTTACGCCAAATTGAGCCAACTTATCACCCTTGCCGATGACTCAGGGCTTGAGATAGATGCCCTCGGTGGTAAACCAGGAATCCACTCAGCTCGCTTTGCTGGTAAAGACGCTACTGACGCAGATAAGATAAAAATTCTCTTAGCCAAACTCATTAGCACTTCTTGGGAGGAACGGACTGCCCATTTCAAGTGTGTTATTGCCATAGCTACCCTGGAAGGTCGACTGGAGTTATGCTATGGCGAGTGTCATGGCATAATTGCTTTTGAGGCTAAAGGGGAAAATGGCTTTGGATACGACCCAGTTTTTTACCTCCCTGAGATGGGTAAGACTATAGCTGAGCTTCCCCTGGAGACAAAAAATCAAATCAGCCATCGAGGTCAAGCCGCCCAGAAAGCATGGCAAGGACTACAATCCGTTGACTAACACAATTGTTAATAGTATACTGAAATTAAGATTAAGGGGTCAGAGATATTTATGAAGTTATCTTGCCTTCAGGAAAATTTGAACAGGGGGCTAGGTATAGTTGGCAGGGCTGTGGCTACTAGATCCACCTTGCCTATCACCCAAAATATCCTTTTGTCCGCTGAGGAATCGCGTCTCAAACTGTCAGCTACCAACTTGGAAATGGCTACTACGTGTTGGATTGGTGCTAAAGTAGAACAAGAGGGAACTATAACTATTCCAGCTCGATTGCTCATTGACTTTGTTAATTCCTTACCTAATGAGTTAATTGAAATTACCCTGCCGGCCAACAGCCATACTTTGGAGCTTAAGAGCGGTCGCTTCCAAGCCCACATTAATGGTATTGCTGCTGAAGATTTCCCACCCATCCCCCAGGTAAGCGATGGCCTAATCACTAATATTGAAGTAGATGCTCTGAGAGAAGGGATCGCACAAGTTGTCTTTGTTGCCGCCACTGAAGAATCCCGCCCGGTTCTCACCGGAATTAACATTGAATTTGATGGCTCGGAGCTTAACCTGGCGGCTGCTGATGGCTTCAGGCTGGCTGTGCATAAGATAACTCTTGGCTCGCCAGTCAGCGAGAAAAGCACGGTGATCATCCCAGCAAGAACCCTAAATGAGCTAAATCGCCTTCTTGCTGATCAAGAGGAGCCAGTGGAGATCACCATAAACCAGCAAAAAAGTCAGGTGCTATTTCGCCTTAAAGATGCTGAGCTAGTCTCCCAGCTTATTCAAGGTTCCTTTCCCAATTATTCTCAAGTCATTCCTCAAAGCTATACCACGCGAGCCGTAGTAGATATCAACGAATTTCTACGGGTTAGTAAAATGTCTTCTATATTTGCCCGCGACGCTAGTGGCATCGTTCGCTTAGTCATCACTCCCGGTGCTGAACTCACCCCGGGAAAAGTAACCGTTTCTGCTCAGGCTGAGGAAGTTGGAAGTAATGTTAGCGAAATTGACGCTCTCGTTGATGGCGAGGAAGCTAAAATCGCCTTTAACGTAAAATATCTCTCTGATGTCTTAAGCGTCCTGCACCAATCCCAGGTTGCCTTAGAGGTCACTACCTCATCAAGCCCCGGAGTCATCCGCCCCATAGGCGTGGACAATTATGTTCACGTGGTTATGCCGATGTTCGTGCAGTGGTGACCACGAATTCCAGTAGTGATGCTCCCCTTTTTCTTATGTAACAACATGACGTTTTGTGACAAATATTAACCTTTTTAGAGAAGACGATCTGACTGCCCTAATTGGTTGTCACGAGAATGGCCATTGCCTCAATTCGACTGGCTTCAAATGTTTTAGTTCACGGATGTTTGATGACTCCATGGATGGCCAATTAGTGTTGACACATGGCCAAATAGGTGCTAGTTATCATTCATAGGAAGGGAAGAAGCTAGGAAGGATGCCAAGCGCATGTAGTATAGCCTGGTATTTTGGAGCTGGGGAAGGTTCAGTTGGGAGGAAAGCGCAAAATGTCGGTATCTGATTTTGTCCAGGGAAAAAGAGATTTTATTAGTTCCATCCTGGGGTGACTCTAGATTATCATTCTGAGCAAAGCCTTTATTTGATTTATATCTGACTCTAACCAGGATCTAAGCTCCATTCAATCTCTGGGTATAGCTCCACAGCTTGGATAGAGCCCGCACCCCCCGCTCAGGGCTAGGAAAAACTACCGTCCTATTATTTTGCTCTAGCTTAGCAGTGAATTTACCCAGAGCTCCGATTATGG
>JAIWBQ010000044.1:0-10117 GCA_048633745.1 bacterium | reverse complement strand
ATGGGAGGGAATTCTGACATAATCACGTGGAATAGTAAGGCTGACACCTTCAGGAAAAGCTCCACCTGCACTGAGGACGAATGCCGGCGGGTCCACATCCACTACCCACAATATCTTGCTGAGGTGGCTGAGAGAGGGTTTGACGATGTTACTCCGTTCAAGCAGTGTTTCCTGACCGATGCTATGACCTTTGCCCATCGTCTCCGGGGCCGTCCTATATTGATGCTTAACGCCCTTTGGGACAAGCACATCCCCAGGCAAGCTACAGTTGGATTCTGGGAGGCGTGTGGCAAGCCTGCCATAGCCTGGCTTCCGGGTGGCCACGCGAGCATTTGGGCATTGTATCCTCTCATTAGCAAAAAGGTGGCTCGCTTTCTTAGTTCCAATTTCAACCTGTGAAGGCGGCGGCCGCAGAACTGGTAAACAATTCGTTTTTGTTTAGCTGGGACTTCATTGCATTTTCCCTAATTTCCCTCTTGACAGATGTTACCACCTGTGCTACAACATATTCCGCATAGTGAAGCTTGCAGATAGAATCAGACAATGCCGGGCCAGTAAGTCGTGGCCGCAAGAACGCCTTGCCAGAAACCTTGGCGTCTCGTTGAACACTGTGCAAAGATGGGAATCGGGTAAGACACACCCATCGCCACTTGCCATGGAGAAACTTCAGCGCGTGCTGGAAGATGTGCTCGAAGGTGATCAACTCAGGTTGTTTCTAGAATGAGCGGTACTTTCACATTGGCAGAGGGAACAGTCTACAGCAAGAGGAAGGATTTCTGTCCCTTCTCCAATTCTTCTTTGGAAGCCTACGCCCCAATCGTAGGTAGCGAAAGAATAGAAAGGCTACAGAGGATAAGTCAGCGACTCACGGGTCTGAAGATATTGGACCTGAATGCCACTGCTCAAGGTGGTGGCGTGGCTGAGATGCTCTATAGTTCAGTGCCCTTTCTGAACACGCTGGGCATAGAGGCTGAATGGAAGATCATCAACGGGCACAAAAGCTATTATGAATGCACAAAGAGACTTCACAATCTACTGCAAGGGATGGAAGGCTCCTTCACAGCTAGAATGAGGCAGACCTACCTGAGCCAACTTGAGGAATGCATTGACAATGACATTATCGACTATTCCCCTGATATAGTAATCGTGCATGATCCTCAACCATTGTTGCTATGTCACTATCTTAGAGAATCTGGAGGCATCTGGTTATGGAGATGCCACATAGATATAGAACCTGTAATAAAGGCAAACAATAGCCTGTTGAATACAATCAGCGAGTGGATTGGAGAGTATGACGCCGCGATATTCTCAGCGGCCCATTACATTTTCCCACCTTGGCCTGTACCTAAGTTCATTATTCCCCCTTTCATTGACCCACTTTCCGAGAAAAATCGAGAGCTGACTCAAGAGGAGATAGGCAGGGTTCTGGTTAAATATGGAATAGACCAAGATGTACCCATCATCGCCCAAATTGGAAGATTTGACCCATGGAAAGGATTAGACAGAACCATTGCCACCTACCGCCAAGTGAGAAAAGAGAGGAAATGCCAGCTCGTGTTAGCCGGCGGCTTTGCCACTGACGACCCTGAAGGCGAGAAGGTCCTGGCCAATATGCACTCAAACGTAAGGGAGGACGAGGACATTCACATACTCAATCTTTCATTAGCGAATCGTCTAGAGAACTATCTCGAAGTAAATGCCCTCCAGCGAGCAGCCGAGGTGATAATGCAACCATCAACCAGAGAGGGTTTTGGATTGACGATTACCGAGGCGCTATGGAAAGGCAAACCAGTCATAGCCGGTAACGTCGGAGGCATCCCATCCCAGATCAGGGAAGGCGATACCGGGTATTTCTACAGGAATCCCAGAAGAACTGCACAAGACGTCATCCGCTTATTGGACAATCCAGAGATTGCTGAGACAATGGGCAAAAGGGGTAGGAAGCACGTGGAAGAGCACTTTATAATCGTAGACCGGTTAGCCGATTATCTCATGGCAATAGACATCATCTCAAACTCAGCGTTGAGCAAGGAAAAACTGAGTGAATGCGTTATCAGCTTTTACCCATGGCTAGCATCCAATACTAATCACCGAAAACGCTTGCCGTGACCGACAAAGACTGAAGTGCCAATTTGGTTACATCTGCCATATCTATGATGCTATTCGTATTGGTACCACCTGCCCAATATGCCATGAGGTAGTTTTCCTTGGTCTCAGTCTCCTCGCTTAGCAGGCTATCCGTTACTCTGAGGGCAACGGTACAGGTTCCGTCAACAGAATAGATCTTGTGCTTTTATTGGTGAAGCTGAATGCAGTAACGGTGGCATACCCCTCAGTGGGATATTCAGCGATGCCAGAATCTGCTGAGAAGTCAGCATCGAAGGCAGAGACATGCACAGAACCATTAATCCAGTCTGCCGGGATTTGTGCTCCAGTTCCCGAAGTAAAGAATGTTCAGTGCGTTTCTGCAAGATCATACACTGACAACGCCCACGTGAATGGTGGTACAATGATCTGGGGCAGATCATACTAGTTGACCTCAACGATTGAGCCCATCTCTTAGAAGAGGTGCAAGATTGATAGCCCGCAGACTGTGGTGAACTAGCATCTTTAACACGACAATGTGATTCCGTCTTCCTTGCCAGATGGACTATGAGTTGTTGGCCCAAAAAGTAGTCTGTTGACGGCAATGCTTGCGTGCTCCTAAAATTGCTTGCCGTTAACCGAACTCCAGGAGGCGAATGTGCTGGACAAAATAAGAGTATATATAGACAAGATGCCGAGGAGGAAGAGGGGTTTATGGATCGGTTCGGTAGCTGCATCTACTTGCCTGATACTGGGATTTTTAGCTTGGCTCTTTAGCTTGCATGGTACTATTGGCCTTTTCGAGGTTAATCAGAGCATACGTCATTTGTTTATTATTCTTGGTGCCTATGGACTGGCTGTACCGGTGATAGCTGTCCTAGACGTGCTGATCCAATCCCGCAGACCAGTTAACCGAATCAGTTTGCCCTCTCTTCCTGTTTGGATTGCAGCGTTAGTGGGAATCGTCATCCCCATCGCCTTATTCGGTTTGCTCCTCATCAGCGGGCCCTGCCACCGTGTCGGGGACAAGCCACCCCAGTTGCTGTTGGCTGATAGCTCAGGAGTTCACGGCATTCCTGACATGACCATATGCTTCTGGACCCTGGAACCCTCGCAGAATACCTTCAACTGGGGTACCACTGAGAAGCAGGAAACTGTACAGGAGCAAGAACCGTCGCAGCAGCATGCCTTCAATCTGCGTGATTTACATCCAGACACTGAGTATTGGTACCAAATCAACGGAGGAGAAAATCTCCGCTTCACTACCCCACCCGCTGCAGATAAACCGCTGCATTTTGCTGTCGGCTCTGACGCTCATGTTGGCGCCGGAACCAGCCGCCCTGACCTAACCTTGAAGATGCTCCAGCAGATCGCAGACCCCGAGCATAATTTCGATGCCTTCTTTTTCTTAGGGGATTTCGTGGAGATGGGTTTCCAGGACAGCCTTTGGCAGAAAGCGATCGAATATTTTTCCCCGACTACCTCCATTATCCCCAGTCGCCCCATTATCGGCAACCACGACACCCTGTTAGGTGGGCTTAAGCTGTATGAAGACTATTGCTATCCTGACGGAATGGAACTGGAAACTGGCTCCCGCCTTTATTACCGCATCGACATCAACGACATCCATTTTCTCCTGTTGGACATCGAATGGAGTGCTGAGAGTTACACGGCGGCACAAAACGAGTGGCTGGAGAAGCAACTTGCCAGCATCCCGCCGGAGGATTGGACCATTGTCATGAGTCACGGCTACTACTATTCATCGGGGGCGATCGAGTACGGCTGGCACTGGTGGGACAACCAGGAAACTATCCAGCGCATCACTCCTCTGTTTGAGAAATACGATGTAGACATGGTCGTCTCCGGTCATAATCATTTCCTTGAGGTACTCAAGGAATCCGAGGTAACCTACTTCATTTGCGGGGCTTTCGGCGGTCCTCCTATGCCAGAGCGTACCTACGTATCTCCTCAAAGCATTTGGGACAAGCAGGGAGCATATGCTTTTATGGATGTTACCATTGATGCCCAGGCGGCGAAAATCGTCTTCCGTGATCCTGACTACAACGAAATTGGGACTTTCACGGTGACACCCTGAAGGTAAGTCTGGTCTCGGGATAGCACCATACCTGGCTGGACAAGTATATTGTTCACAAGACAGGAATAAAGCTCGACCCATTTCGGCAGCGGTTAATACGTCAAATCCGCTACCCCAGTGTCTTTGGGTTGCAAGCGCATAAGATTACCACGCCTTCGGCTCGCAATGACAAGGGTAGAATGGGGTAAATTCCCCCTCCTTCTGACTCTCTCCCCCCAAGGGAGGGAGAATTATAAGGAATTTTGCGGTTGACTATGATTCAGGAGGCTTTGACTTGATATTTAGCTTTGCCCTCCTGGTAAAGATCGCCGCCGTAGATATCGTTTACCACTGTGACGGGAAAGTCCTGTACCTCTAAGCGGCGAAGGGCCTCAGCTCCAAGTTCCTCGTAAGCTACCACTTCTGCTTTCTTGATGCTCTGGGAAATGACAGCGCCGGCACCTCCTATGGCACCCAAATACACTGCTTTATATTTCACCATGGCATCTTTCACCGCTTGTGACCTTAGACCTTTGCCAATCATCCCTCTCAAACCTTCAGCCATCAAACGAGGTGAGTAGGCATCCATGCGACCGCTAGTAGTGGGACCAGCAGAGCCAATCGGTCTTCCTGGCCTGGCTGGAGAGGGACCCATGTAGTATATCGTCTGCCCCTTAATATCAAATGGCAGAGGTTTACCCTGGTCCAAAGCCTCGACCATTCTTTTATGAGCAGCATCACGTCCAACATAGATAACGCCGGTAAGCAAAAGATTGTCCCCCGATTTAAGGTCTTTCAAGACTTCATCAGTTAATGGAAGTGTAATCTTCTTAGCCTGAGCTATAATCGACCTCCTTCTGGCGGGGGATAAGTCCCCGCACTACATATTCTCACCTTTATCTTCCCTTAAATATTGCCTCTCTCTTTTCCAGGAAAGATCTTACTGCCTCTTTAAAATCCTCTGTATCCGCGCACATCCTGTTAATAGCAACCTCGTAGTCGAGATGTGAAGCCAGATCCACTTCAATAAGCCCCTTATATACAGCCCGCTTGGCATATTTAAGGGCGGTGGAGGGGCGTTTAAGGAGTTTATTTGCCAATTCTTCCGCTTCTTCCATCAATTTTTCCTGGGGAACAACTTTATTAACCAAGCCTAGCCGATCTGCTTCCTCAGCATCAATTATGTCTCCCGTGAAAATCAATTCACAGGCTTTAGCACTGCCGATAAGCTTGGGAAGAAAGAAGGTCCCTCCGCAATCGGGTATAAGTCCCCTCAGGATGAAAGCCATGGAAAATCTCGCTTTTTCCGAAGCAATCCTTATATCACAGGCTAAGGCGATGGAAAAGCCACCCCCCGCGGCTATCCCGTTTATAGCCCCAATAACCGGCTTGTCCATGCTTCGGAGTCGAGGCGGTATAGTCAAAATAGTGGGCTTGCCCTGTATTATGCGCTCAAAGATTGTCCCCGGACCCTCCTCCGTTGTTCTTGCCGGCTCTTCCTGCATATCAGCTATTCTTGCCAGCTCCTCCCGCACATCAGCCCCAGAGCAGAAGCCCTTCCCCACGCCGGTGATAATAACTACCCTGATGTTTTCGTCTTTGCTTATCTCGTCAATAGCATCCGTTGTCTCCTCCGACATGTCCACATTCATAGCATTTAATGTTTCCGGGCGGTTAAAGGTTACAATAGCCATGCCGTTCTTTTTCTCAAGAGTTATGGTTTTATACTGCATTTCTTTTTACCTCCTGGCCATACTTTTAACCCTTTCAGTATATCTCTGGCAATGATATTCCTCTGAAGTTGCAAGGCAAAATTAGTAGCACTCATGGCTGTGACATTACGGCAAAACCTTTCCATCGTGTCTAGCCTAATTTCTACTTTAAAGTCCCTAAATAACTTGCAGTAAGCTGCTTTTCCCTTACTTCAGGACTGGTATAATCTGGAAGCAGCATTGGGGCGACTCTATCAGTGACTATCCCTGCTTCCTCGAGATCCTTATGATACTTCCTTACATGGTCCAGGGTTAATGCTCCATTTTGGGCTTTTTCTCTGGCAAATATAGCAGCATTCTTTCCCGCAACTCTCCCGAAGACTACGAGGTCCATAAGAGAATTGCCCATTAGCCTGTTTTCTCCATGAAGCCCTCCAGTCACCTCTCCAGCAACATAAAGCCCGGGAACCGCAGTCTCGCATTCGACGTTATCTTTAAGCCCTCCATTTTGATAATGGAGCGTGGGATAGACCAGCATGGGCGCCCTGGAAATGTCGATTCCCAACCGCTCGTATACCTTCCACTTCCCAATAAAAGCCGTCCGCACTCTTCCTTCACCGTGCAGGATATCAACCACAGGAGAATCAAGCCAGATTCCCACCTTCCCAGTTGGAGTGGGCACTCCCTTATCATCCAGGCACTCCTTAATAAACATAGCAGACTCTACATCTCGAGGCTCACGCTCGTTAACAAATTTCTCCCCATTAACATTTAAAACGTCCGCCCCTTCTGCTCTGAACCTCTCGGTAATAAGCCATCCCTCTATTTGCTCGGGGAAAACAACGCCTGTAGGATGATACTGGACGGTATGCATGAAAGCCAAGGGCACCCCGGCCCGATAGCCTAAAACTATGCCATCAGCAGTAGCCCCGTAATGATTGGTGGTCATGAAACCCTGCACATGTAGCCTGCCAGCACCCCCCGTAGCCAAAATCACCGCTTTTGCCCTGGCGACAAAATATTCCTCAGTTTCCATGTTATACAGCAATGCCCCAGCGCATTGCCCATGTTCGTTCAGGATAAGCTCCACTGCCGGGGAAAACTCCAGCACTTTGATATTCTTTCTATTACGAGCTTCGTCTCGCACAGTACGCATAATTTCCATACCACTGAGATCAGCACAATAGTGCATCCTTTTCCTGCACGTTCCTCCACCATGCAGAGACTGCAGCCTTCCATCGGGAAACTTTGAGAACATAACTCCAAAATTTTCCAGCCACCGAAGAGCATCAGGAGCTTGCTTGACAAACTCAGCCACAATTTCAGGGTCATTTTTGAAGTGTCCTCCTCCCATCAAATCCAGGTAGTGATAATAAGGAGAATCCTTTTCCCTTTTCGTAGCAGCCTGAATCCCTCCCTCAGCCATCATGGTATTGGAATCGCCATGCCGAAGCTTCGTGGCAATAAGAACCTGAGCGCCATTCTCCTCAGCAAGAAGAGCAGCTACAGTCGCAGCTCCCCCACCCCCAATAACCAGGACATCCGTCTCGTAGTCAACATCCAACAGATCCACTTTATCAGGCTCGACTCTCCCCTTCGCCTCCAACAGGTCTACAAACTCATGGGCTACTCCATAGCCTTTGTTGGGTCCAACTCTTATCTCCCGCTTCCCTTCCCCTCTATAGTCAGGGTGGTATTTCAACACATCTTCCCTCTCATCCAAGGACATAAAGGGGAATTCCTCCCCCTTCTTTCTTTTTTCCACCCGAGCAGGCCTGGTCTCTTCAACCTTCTTGATGAAGGGCTCGAAAAAGTCTGGATATCCTAAATAACTCATCGCGCCTCCTAACTATAACCCAGTCGTGTCTCTTGGCTCCCAATCTTCCCCGGCCACCGCCGGCTCCATTTCCCGTTCCTGATACACCTTTCTTAGCTCCTGCTCTCTCATGCCCTTCAGACCCTGTAGCAAGTCATCATATTTTCCTTCATCAATCGCAACTAGCATCTTGAGCAAATGGTCTGCACTGGGAGCTATTTTAGCTCCATAAATCCTTCGTGCAAGTTGGAACATATGATATTGAGCCAATTCCCCAAAGCAGCGGCTGGTGCATAATCCACATTGAGTGCAGTCGAAGGTAAGTTGGGCAACCTCAGCGATATTTCCTTGCTTCAAAGCTGAGATAGCATCCATGACCTCTATGCCCTGCGGGCAAGCTTTTGTGCAGGCATTGCAGGCCACACAGCGAAACAGTTCTGGATACCGTTTGAATACCTCTTCAGGAGCGGATGTTAATTCCACAAACTCATACTGTGCACGGTTGACAGGGAAGAAAGGTATCTGAGCTATATACATGTCAGGCTCAACTGCCTTCTGGCAGGCAAGCGCTACCTGCAATTTATAATCGCCAGGCTTACGATAAAACGTACCACAAGCACCACAAGTTCCACCGCGACATCCACAGCCTCGAATGAACTTATAGCCAGCATATTCCGTAGCCTTCATAATAGTGAGCCCTTCTGGGACTTCATAACGCTTTCCCATGATATATATGGGAATCAGCTTGGCTTCTGTGGCTGCCCTTTTTTCTTCAGCACCCACTTCAGCTGAATTCTTGTTTTTCTCTTTGGCATTCATCCTTAACCTCCGACGGGTAAGAAATTTCCCTTCCAAGGAATCAAGCTCTTTTCCCGCAGGAATAATTCGGGTTCACCATAATTCAGTTCAAATCGGCATATCTCAGGATCGAGCCCCAGGGCAAGGGCTAAAAGTTGAGTGAAATAAAAGAATGGCATCCCCTTAAATCCACTATGTTCTTTCACCAATTTCTTTTGTCCCTGGCCTAAATTAAAATCACATAAAGGACAGGTAAGAACCAGAGCTTCCGCTCCACAGTTCGAGGCTGAGCTTAAGATATCCCAAGCATATTCAGAAATATCACTTGGATTCCCTATTATTTGATAAGACCCACAACACCTAGTAGCATCAGGGAAATCTACCGGAGTAGCCCCTAGAGCTTTAAGAAACTCCTGTAAGATGATGGGTTTTTCTACGCTATCTATAGCTACTTCCCTGGGGCGAAGCAGAGTACATCCATAATAAGGAGCTATTTTCAACTCACGAAGGGGGAGTTTTACTTTCCGCGAAAGGGTCTCCCACCCTATCTCATCTCTCAATACCTCTAAAAGGTGAACCACTTTTACCTCCCCACTATAATCTACCTCCTCATCCATAAAGCTATTAAGAGTATCTCTCTTTTCAGCGTTGTCCTTCATTAAGAGGTTAGCCCTCTTTAAAGTATTGAAGCAGAAAGCACATAAAGTAACTAGCTCGTTTTTACCTTGCTCCTTTGCTCGAATGAGATTGCGAACGGGTGCCACCTGGTGGATTAGATCATCATCAGCTAAGGAGTAAACTGCACCACAACAGTTCCATCGCGGAATCTCCTCTAACTTAAACCCCAAGACTTCCATCGAACCGATGGCAGGATCTTCCAGGTTCTTTGCCTTGGTTTTTAAGGTACATCCTGGATAGTACGCTAAGCTCATCTTTTCCTTTTTAGCCAGTCAACTTTCTTAAGCCACTGACCATAGCCATTTGAGGAAGTTCACAGCGTTCTTCCGGTGAAATCTCCTCGGGGCTTACGTGGTCAACATTCTTTCTCAAGGTGAGAAGCCTTATAGCCTCCATTATCCTGGAAATTTCAAGCCCTCTAGGGCAATTGACATCACACGTAAGACAAGAAGCGCAAATCCAAACGGTTTTCGAATCGGCAATGTCCTCCTCCAGCCCTAACCGTGCCAGCTCTATAACCCGGCGAGGGGAAAGATCCATATTGGCAGCCATGGGGCAACCTCCGGAGCATAATCCACATTGGTAACACAACTGAAGGTTCTGCCCACTGATCTCCTTGACTTTATTTACAAACTCACTGCGTAGCCTTTTGGATGAAATGATGACGGGCACTCTTTCACCACCCCTTTATTTCATTCATAAGATTGTTTCTTCATGGCGAGAACACCAGCATTGCATATTGACTGCTACCGGCATGCTGGCGATATGGCAGGGGAAAACCTCAGCATGAACCGCTAAAGCGGTAATCGTGCCGCCATACCCCATGGCTCCAATGCCTAGATTATTGATTCGCCTTAAAATCTCCTTCTCCAGTTCAGCGACCTCAGGATCTGGATTTGGCTCTCCCACTTTGCGCAATAACGCCTTTTTAGCTATAAACATGGTCTGGTCCGT
>JAIWBQ010000043.1:0-7780 GCA_048633745.1 bacterium | reverse complement strand
TGGCACGGTTTGCTTTCAGTATGTTGCCCTTTAAATCATGGACCCAAATAGCATCAAGGGCACCATCAAACAGCTCCCGGTAGCTCTTCTCTGACTCCTGCAGAGCCTCCTCAGTCTGCTTGCGCTCGGTGATGTCCTGTAAGGTCTCTACTGCTCCTATTACCCTACCATGGTCGTCTTTGATGGGGCTTGCCGTAATATAGAGCCACTTCCCGACTTCTCCCAGAGAGGGATAGAAACCTTCAGCTTCACAGGCACCATCGATCAGGGAGGATTCCCAGCACCTACCCGGGTAGTACACCTCAATCTCATCTGCCGAGGCCCCATCCACGATTAAATCGGCCATAGCCGGCCTCTTCTCAGCGTAGAAGGCACGCCACTGCTCACTTGTCCCGATAATTTCCCCCCTTTCTATCCCGGAAAGGGCTTCAATAGCTGTGTTCCAATAGGTAACATTATGCCGACTATCGATTACAAATAAAGGAATGGGTGTGCCATCACTAATCCTGGTTAACATCTCTGCCATAACCTTTCGTCGAATAATACCGCGTCACTACATCCTGACCACTGGTGGTACTCACTCCCCCAGGGGCACATCATCGAGGGTAATATAGCCCTTGGTAAACCCTTTCATTATCGCCTCGGTACGGCTACCAACCCCCATCTTATTAAAGATATTGGTCAGGTGTGCCTTTACCGTCCGCAAGCTGAGGAAGAGCTTTTCGGCAATATCCTTGTTACTCATTCCTCTAGCCGCTAACCTCAGCACTTCTACTTCTCTGGCAGTAAGCTGTCCCCCTGACATTCCCTCACCAGTATCACCGGATAGTCCAACGGCGCGCTGCAGGAGCTTATGGGTTACCGCTGGGTCAAGCACAGACTCACCGGAACGCACAGCACGAATAGCCCCGGCAATTTCCGTGCTGCGCGCGTTTTTCAGCAGGTAACCGCAGGCCCCGGACTCCAGAAGCCCGAGTATGTAGCGAATATCACTATAGGCAGTAAATATCAATACCGCAGTAGCCGGATTTGCCTGTTTAATTAACCTGGTCGCCTCAATGCCGCTAAGCTCGGGCATGACAATATCCATTATCACGATATCCGGCTTCAGCTCACTGCTTAACCTGACCGCTTCCTCACCATCACCAGCCTCACCAACCACCTCGAAGTCCCGCTCCCTCTCCAGCAGTTGACGCAGCCCCTCCCTCAGAACGGCATGGTCGTCGGCAATCAGAATTCTCGTCTTCATTAGGTACGATCTTTCTTACCATGTAATGTACTCAGTGCCAAATCAATTCTAATTTATCCTGAGAATAATCACAACCCCCTATCCTCAGGATATAGGACTTCGGGGCATATTGTGATATGCCCTGGCGGTACACAGAAATAGTACATCAGGTCGGTGTCTCACTATCTGACAGGGAGTATTCTAGAAGTGGAACGATGGATCGGAGGTCTAGCAATGATACAGGAGACAATCGAAAGGGCAAAACCTGCCATCGAAGGGAAAAACAAAATACAGGAGGTGAAACATATACCACCAGCAGTAATCGAACAGGAGAGGCCTATCGTTGATGAGGCAAGGCTACAGCGGCAGGAAAGAATCCTGGCAGTACTGGCCAGGGCTGCCGATGACAGCCAGTTCTTGGCCCGACTTGCTGATGACCCTGCTAAAGCGCTCCGCGAGTACTACACACTAACACCGGAAGAGATAGCAGCGCTGGCCAGTGGTGACATAAAGAAGATAGAGAGCTGGCTCGGTAAGCTAGACAAACGGCACGCTACCTGGCTGTGGTGCCGACTAAGTCAGGAGAAGTGGTAGTCAAAAAGAGGTGCAAAATGGAAGTTTCTCAAACACTGCAATATGTGCATGAATCTGCTCAAAAACCAAAGGAAAACTTGGTTAACCAGGTAAATGAAATTCTGGAGTCATACAATGGTGAGAAAGCTGCTTTGATTCCGATATTACAAGAGGTCCAGCAAAAACTTGGCTATTTGCCCGAGGAAGGGCTTAAGCAGATAGCTAAGTTTATAGATATACCGGAAAGCACAGTCTTTGGTGTAGCCACATTTTATGCCCAATTCAAGCTTGTCCCCGTGGGACGAAACATCATCAAGGTATGCCGTGGAACGGGCTGCTATGTCTGTGGAGCTCCACGGATACTTGATGAGCTGGAGAGTGAACTGGGCATTAAGGCAGGAGAAACTACACCTGACCTAGAATATACGCTAGAAACAGTCGCTTGCTTTGGCTCCTGCGCTTTAGCCCCAGTTGTGGTGCTCAACAACAAGGTATACGGTAAAATAACAGCCGAAGAAGTTAAGAAGATGCTTGACAAGAAAAGTTAGCACTTTTTGTGGAAAGCTAAAGCAAATTGATCAGCAAAAGCCCCTGAGTAGGAGGATATGATGAGTTTTGAAGAGACACAAAGAGAGGCGGTTTCTCAATGGGAGGCACTGCAAAATCGCTCGAAGCCGCGTATTTTAATTGGCATGGGTACTTGTGGTATAGCCGCAGGTGCGGAAGATGTACTCGATACTCTTAACCAAGAATTAGACAAAAATGATGTACAAGGCGACGTTATTCCGGTAGGCTGTATTGGCCTCTGTTATGCTGAACCACTGATAGAAGTAATCAAACCAGATATGCCCAGCGTCTTTTACGGGAACCTTACTCCTAATCTTATGTCTGAGATTGTCAGGGACTATCTGGTCGCTGATAATCCTCGTCCCGACCTTGCTCTCGCCACCCGGGGCAAGAGCGATTTACAGGGAATACCTCGACTCTTTGACTTGCCAGTATTCAAGCCGCAGGTTCGCATCGCTCTACGCAATTGTGGAAATATAGACCCCTCGAACATCAATCATTATATCGCAAACGGAGGTTATGAAGGCTTAAACAACGCACTAAAGAGGGAACCTCAAGAAGTTATTGATGAGGTCAGGAAATCGGGACTGCGTGGCCGAGGGGGCGCTGGTTTCCCTACCGGGGTTAAGTGGCAATTTTGCCATGATGCTCCAGGCAAAACTAAGTATATTGTGTGCAATGCTGATGAAGGGGACCCCGGAGCTTTTATGGATAGAGCATTGCTTGAGGGCGACCCACATGCTGTTCTGGAAGGAATGCTCATCGGTGGTTATGCCATAGGGGCATCGGAGAGTTATATTTATATTCGTGCTGAGTACCCCCTAGCAATTCAACGACTGCGAGTCGCCCTGAAACAGATGGAAGATCGTGGCTTGCTGAGCAAAAACATCATGGGTTCCGGTTTCAACTTTCATATCAAGATTAAAGAGGGAGCTGGTGCTTTTGTTTGTGGTGAGGAAACCGCCTTAATGGCCTCGATAGAGGGAAATCGAGGCATGCCTCGATCCCGCCCGCCATTTCCTGCTCAGGCTGGCTTGTGGGAGAAACCTACCAATATAAACAATGTCGAGACTTGGGCTAACGTTTCAGCGATTCTCCGGAAGGGGGCAGATTGGTATTCTAGCTACGGTACTGAGAAGAGCAAAGGCACCAAGACATTCTCGCTGGTAGGGAAGGTTATACGAACAGGGCTTATTGAAGTGCCTATGGGCATAACCCTTCGTGAAATTATTTACGGCATCGGGGGTGGAATTCCAGAAGGCAAAGATTTCAAAGCAGTTCAAACCGGGGGGCCTTCCGGTGGCTGTCTACCTGCTAGCTTTCTTGATAAACCTGTTGACTATGAATCTTTAGCTGCTGCCGGTGCCATTATCGGCTCTGGTGGAATGGTAGTGATGGACGAGAGCACCTGTATGGTTGATATAGCGAAATATTTTCTCGCCTTCACTCAAACGGAATCTTGTGGAAAGTGCATAATGTGCCGGCTTGGTACCAAGCAGATGCTGGACATCCTGGAGGACATAGTACTTGGTAATGGTAGAGATGAGGACATTGAATTACTACTTGAAATAGGGGAAGCGGTAAAGAACAGTTCGCTTTGTGCCTTAGGTGGGACCGCGCCTAATCCAGTGCTTACCACTATCCGCTATTTCAGAGATGAATATGAAGCTCATATATCAGATAAACGTTGTCCAGCGCTATTCTGTAAGCCACTTATATCCTACTCTATTGACCCTGAGAAATGCGAGGGCTGTGGTATCTGCGCCAGGGCCTGCCCCGCTGAAGCGATTAGTGGTGGTAAGCGCATGGTGCATATCGTAGACCAGAGTAAATGTACAAAGTGTGGGACCTGCTTGGATGTTTGCCCGCCTAAGTTTAATGCGGTAGTGGTAACCTCTGGAGAGCCGGTTGTGGTGCCAACGGAACCGGTTCCCGCAGGTAGTAGCGTATAGGCAAGTAAGAGACCAAAGCCACATGGTGACAAGGGAGGAAACTAATGACAACATTATCGTCTGTTGTAGAGAAGGAAGAACTGGGCACCATTACCCTGGCTATTGACGGAAGAAAGATCCAAGCGCCGAAGGGGGCCACGGTGCTAGAAGCAGCGTTAGAGGCTGGCATATATATTCCAAACCTCTGTTACGACCCTGACTTAAAGCCCTATGGAGCTTGCCGCCTTTGTATCGTTGAGATTGAGGGTATGCGTGGTTTGCCAACCTCCTGTACTACCCTTGCGATGGACGGGATGGTGGTGCGTACTGAGACGCCAAAGGTAAATCAGTCACAACGCATAGCTATGAAGCTGATTATGGCTAATCATCACGGTGACTGTCTGGCCTGCTCTAAGAACCAGCACTGTGAGTTACAGAAGGTAGCCAGGTACCTAGGCATAGAGCAGGAAGATTTTGACCGACTACGTAAAAGTACGCGGGTGCTTCCTATCGATAGAAGCCACCCCGCTTTTGATCGTGACCCTAATAAATGTATACTCTGTGGCAAATGCGTGCGGGCCTGTCATGAAATAGCGGGTGTTGGTGCTATTGACATCGCTTTCCGGGGCTACTCAGCCAAAGTGAGTACCCTTGGTGATAAGCCCTTGACCGAATCTACCTGCGAATCCTGCGGTGAATGTCTCGCGAGATGTCCTACTGGAGCACTCCTGCCCAAATGTACCACGGAGCCGACACAAGAGGTCAAAACGCTCTGCCCTTACTGTGGCGTCGGCTGCTCAATATATCTGGGCGTTCGAGGTAATGACATCGTCAGTCTGCGTGGCGATGAGGAAAGCCCGGTAAACCGGGGTGGACTTTGTGTCAAGGGACGCTTTGGCTTTGACTTCATCAAACATCCTGATAGGCTAACTAGACCCCTCATTAGGAAAAAAGGACGCGGTAGGAACATAAAAATTAATGGCAACTTTATGGACGTCTTCCATGAGACTAGTTGGGATGAAGCCCTTGATCTGGTGGCCCGTAGGTTCAGCCAGATAAAGGCAGAGCACGGGGCAGATAGCATCGGGGTATTGAGTTCGGCCAAGTTCACCAACGAGGAGAACTACGTGGTACAGAAGTTTGCCCGTGCTGTACTGGGTACCAACAATGTCGATCATTGTGCTCGTCTGTGTCATGCTTCTACGGTGGTTGCCGCTCTGGCTGCCTTCGGCGATGGGGCAATGAGCAACTCTATAGCCGACTTCGGCAAGGCTGACCTTCTCTTCGTGATCGGCTCCAATACGACTGAGTGCCATCCCATCATTGGGCGGACTATCCGCCAGAGAGTAAAATCTGGGGAGACGAAGCTAATCGTAGCTGACCCACGCACCATTGATCTTGCCAAACGCGCGACAGTTCATTTACGCCATAGACCAGGTACTGACGTGGCTTTGCTTAATGCTATAATGCGGGTCATTATAGAAGAGGGCATGCACAACAAGGAGTTCATCAAGGAACGCACTGAGGGTTTTGAAGAATTAGCGGAGACCGTGAAACGATATACGTTGAATATGGCCCAGGAGATAACCGGCGTTCCGAAAGCTGATATTGTAAGGACGGCTCGCCTTTTCGCCAATGCTGAGAGAGCGGCTATTCTCTATGGCATGGGTATAACTCAACACACAACGGGTACAGATAATGTCAAGAGCTTGGCCAACCTATTGCTTCTAACAGGCAATATCGGTCGGGAAGGTACTGGATTTAGCCCGCTGAGAGGTCAGAATAATGTCCAAGGCGCATGCGACATGGGCGCTCTGCCTAACGTATACCCGGGTTACCAGCGAATTGATATTCCTGCGAACAAGCTAAAGTTTGAGTCTGCTTGGGGCACCACTTTAGCAGAAACCCCTGGAATGACTATTAGTGAAATGTTTGAGGCTGCATACCAAGGTAAGCTTAAGGCTTTATACGTAATCGGTGAGAATCCAATGATGAGCGAACCATACCTGAGCCATGTAAAGCAGGCTATGCAGCAGCTAGAATTCCTTGTAGTGCAGGACATATTTCCCTCTCAGACAGCCGTCTTAGCCGACGTCATTCTTCCCGCAGCGGTTTTTGCGGAGAAAGATGGTACCTATACCAATACCGAGAGACGAGTACAAAAAGTGAGAAAAGCGGTTGACCCGCCTGGAGAGGCCAAGCCGGATTGGCAGATTGTCTCTGAACTTTCGGAAAGGATGGGGCATCCCTTCAATTATAAGAATACCGTGGAGATCATGGAGGAGATAGCGTCTGTCACCCCTATTTATGGAGGCATCCACCATGATCGGTTGGATGGGTATGGGTTACAGTGGCCCTGCGTTGATAGGCTTGACACTGGCACTCCCACACTCCATGTGGGAAGATTTACCCGTGGCTTGGGTAAGTTTCATGCTATAGAGTACCAACCTCCAGCAGAGTTAGTCTCCGAAAATTATCCGCTTATTCTGACCACGGGTCGGGTACTAGAGCACTGGCATACGGGCACAATGAGCCGGCGCTCTGAGGTCTTGGATAAACTCTATCCTAGTGGTGTGGTTGATATTCACCCCGAAGATGCCCTTAAGCTCGGAATTACCGATGGCGACCTAGTGACTCTAGCTTCCGAACGGGGGAAGATAGAGACGCCAGTTCGAGTTACCGAGGAAACCTCTCCAGGACTGGCCTTTATAGCTTTCCATTGGCATGAATCACCAGCAAATATGCTGACCAATCCTGCCCTGGACCCAGCAGCGAAGATTCCGGAATTCAAGGTCGCTGCTGTTAGGGCGGTGTTAGCTGTATTGGATAGAGCTGCTCAAGATAATGAATTTTTCGCTCGATTGGCTGAAAACCCAACGGCGGCACTAAGAGAGTATGATTTGACCTCCGAGGAGAAAGCAGTTCTTATGAGCGGTGATATTCGAAAGATCGAGTCCTGGGTAGGTAAGTTGGACGAGAGATTGAAGAAATGGCTAGTCGCCAGGTTAACCCAAGAAAAGTGGTGATATTAAAACAAGTTTATGATTCTCCTCTACGTCGCTGAGGTTGATTGGTCTGATTGAGGGGCAATCAGCCTTGTCACAGCAACACCGCCTGGTGTATAATTACCTTAGAGAAAGTGAGCAACAGTACACTCAGATGGGAAGCCGTGATACCCCCTCACCTCCATACCGATTCGGTAAAGGCTATCGGAAAGACGCAGGTATTGGCCTTTAACGGGCAGGGCCTGGTTGATTTGCCTAAAACTGGCTTTCGAACAGCCTGCATCATATACCAGGGTGTGGCAAGAGTGGCCGCATCCAGGCTGCAATCTGCATTTATGCAATTACTGGGTGTTTGTTCACAGGATTACCCGGTAAAGCAGGTCCAACTACCCCTGAGGGTTACCGCCCACCGGGCAGCGGGGGAACCTGTGCTGCCTACCTGATGAACCGTGAGAGAGCCTTTTTATCCACCGAGT
>JAIWBQ010000042.1:0-7923 GCA_048633745.1 bacterium | reverse complement strand
TGATGACTCGATATCTCAAAGGAGGTAACGATGGCTGAATTTGAGCCAAAAATAGTGGGGTTCTGTTGTAACTGGTGTTCCTATGCTGGTGCTGACCTTGCTGGCACATCTCGGATGCAATATCCATCAAACATAAGGATAATACGAGTGATGTGTTCCTGCCGAGTAACCCCTGCTTTCATTCTGAAGGCACTGGCGATGGGAGCTTATGGTGTGCTCATTGCTGGTTGCCACCCTGGGGATTGCCACTACATAGCCGGCAACTATAAAACGACAGGAAGGGTGGCGCTCACAAAAAGGCTTCTGGAGCAGATGGGAATGGAACCAGAAAGGCTAAGATTGGAGTGGGTTTCAGCATCTGGGGGGGCAAAATTTGCGCAAGTGGTGAGCGACTTCACCAAGGAAATAAAGGACTTAGAACCAAATTCACTGGCAAGGAGATGATCAAATGGCGAAATTGAAATTAGCTCTCTATTGGGCAGCTAGTTGTGGCGGCTGTGAAATTGCTCAGCTCGAGATTGGTGAAAAAATCCTCAAACTAGCTGAAGTAGCCGATATTGTTTTCTGGCCGGTAGCAATCGATGCTAAGTACAAAGATGTTGAAGCCATGCCCAATAAGAGCATAGATGTCTGTCTGTTCAACGGCGCTATTAGAAATTCGGAACAGGAACACATGGCTAAGATGCTCCGCGAAAAATCAAAAATACTAATTGCCTATGGATCCTGCGCTTATGAAGGCTGTATCCCTGGACTGGCTAACATGTTCAACCGGCAGATGATTTTTGAACGAGCTTACCTTGAAACGCCATCAACAGACAACAAAGACAAGACCTTCCCTCAGACAAGCTGCAAGGTGACCGAGGGTGAAATTACCCTCCCCGAGTTCTACGATACTGTCAAGAGTCTGTGCCAGACAGTAGATGTAGACTATATCGTCCCAGGTTGCCCCCCAGAAGAGAAGACAACCTGGCTGGCTTTAGAAGCCCTGATCGAAGGTAAATTGCCGCCTAAGGGAACGGTGATCACCGATAATGTTAAATCGGTATGTGATGATTGCCCCCGAACCAAGAATGAAAAGAAGATCAAGAAGTTTTACCGAACCTTTGAGATTATCCCGGACACCGAGACATGTCTTCTGGAGCAGGGTCTCCTCTGTGCTGGCATCGCTACTCGAGGCGGCTGTGGCGCTCCCTGCCCCCAAGCTAATATGCCATGCACCGGCTGTTATGGACCAGTCGAGGGAGTCATTGACCAGGGAGCTGCCTTCCTAGGCGCTGTGGCTTCGGTGATTGACTCTGATGATCCTGAAGAAATCCAGAAAATCGTTAACGATATCCCTGACCCGGTAGGTACCTTCTATCGCTACAGTCTACCTGCTTCACTATTAAGGAGGGCAATAATAAAATGAAAAAAATAACTATAGACCCCGTCACTCGACTGGAAGGCCACGGCAAAATAGAAATTTTCCTTAATGACGCTGGCGAGGTGGAAAATACCTACTTCCAGGTCCCAGAACTAAGAGGCTTTGAGAAGTTCTGTGAGGGACGACTGGCTGAGGACATGCCACAGATAACCCAGAGAATCTGTGGTGTCTGCCCCGAAGCCCACCACCTGGCATCAACTAAAACGCTGGATGACCTCTTCCATGTTGACCCGCCAAGCCCGGCCAAAAAACTTCGCCAACTTATGTACATGTCCTTCTATGTTACCGACCATACCACCCATTTCTATATTCTTGCTGGTCCTGACTTCATTATGGGTCCAGATGCCCCTGTAGCCGAGCGCAATATTCTGGGGGTCATTGCCAAAGTAGGCCTGGAACTCGGGGGGGCAGTGATCAATGCCCGCAAGCAAAACCACCATGTTATCCAAATGCTCGCCGGTAGAGCCGTGCACCCTGTCTTTGGTCTGCCCGGTGGCGTCAGCAAGGGACTCAATGAGGAGGAGAGGAAAGAAGTTGAACAAATAGCCAAGGATTCTGTGGAATTTGCCAAGCTGACGCTGAAAGTCTTTGATGATATCGTCCTCAAGAACAAAGAATACGTGGATATGATTGTCAGCGACGCTTACACCCACCGCACTTATTACATGGGATTGGTTGACGAAAAAAATAAGGTCAACTTCTACGATGGCAAAGTCAGGGTGGTTGACCCTGAGGGCAAAGAGTTTGCCAAATTTGAGCCCCGGGAATATCTCGACCATGTTGCTGAACATGTGGAGCCGTGGACTTATATCAAATTCCCCTACCTCAAGAAGGTCGGCTGGAAAGGATTTCTGGATGGCAAGGACAGCGGTGTTTTTCGCGTGGCTCCTCTGGCCCGGCTAAATGCTGCTGACGGTATGACAACCCCATTAGCCCAGGAAGCCTACGAGAAAATGTTTTCTACTCTTGGTGGCAAGCCAGTCCATCATACCTTAGCCACTCACTGGGCCCGCCTCATCGAGCTTCTCTATGCCGCTGAAAAGATGGTGGAGCTCAGCCAAGACCCTGAAATTACCAGCCCCGATATCCGCACCATCCCTACGGCTACCCCCGATGAAGGCATAGGTATTGTGGAAGCTCCCCGAGGCACCCTTATCCATCACTACATTACCGACGAAAGGGGAGTAATTAAGAAAGTTAACTTGATTGTGGCTACCGTTCATAATGCAGCTGCAGTTAACATGTCCGTCAAGAAAGCAGCCACGGCGCTCATTAAACCGGGCAAGGAAATAACCGAAGGGCTGCTTAACCGCATTGAAATGGCATGGCGCCCCTATGACCTTTGCCTTGCCTGCGCTTCGCATACATTACCCGGGCAAACACCCATGGAAATAATCATCCGCGATTCCCAGGGGAATGAGATTCAGAGGTTAAGCAGGAATCTTCCTGAGTTTAAAGAGCTAAGCTAAGGGAGCTTTCAAGAAGGAAGTGACTAAGATCACAGGTGTGATTGCTGTACAAGGCAACTGAGTTTATCGGAGGTTAGATTTCCTATGTTTAAGAGTTTAGCGAGATGGCTTAGAGGAACACGCGATATTTCTGAGAAGAGGGAAGAAGCAGAGAAGAGCAAGGAGGAAAAGATTAGTTCTCAAGGGGAGCAGGCGAGGGTCGAAGAAGTAATTGATGGAGCCAGTGGGAAAATATACTTACCCCCTTGTCAGATAGCTTGTCCCATTGGAGAGGACATTCAGCGCACCAATACTATGATTGCAGTCCTTCCTCTAAATGCCCAGGTGACTCCCAGTCAGATAACAAGAATAGGCGATGAAATTTATGAGAAGAATCCTCTATTCACAATATGCGGCTATGTTTGTGGGCTTTGTGAGAAAGAGTGTAATTACAAAGACCATACAGGGGCAGTGAGAAGGAGGATGCTCAAACGATTCCTCACCGATTATTATCTTCCATATCTAGAAACTAAACCCCCACTCGCCTCTCCTAGCAGAGAAAAGGTCGCTGTGATTGGAGGCGGCCCTGGCGGGTTAATGTGTGCTTACATGCTGGGTAAAAAAGGCTACTCTGTGACTATCATGGAAAGAGATTCTCAGATAGGAGGTGCTCTCAGATATGTTCCCAATTATCGCCTTCCCAAGGATATAGTGGATATTACCTTGAACAACATGGTAAGGATTGCTAATGCCAAGATTAAACTTGGGATCGAAATGGGTGATGACGGGAAAACGCTGAATGACCTCAAAGATGATGGTTACAAAGCCGTATTCATTGCTACCGGCACTCCTTCTCCCAGACCACTTACTTTGGGCAGAGAGGTAGTAAAAGGGGCAGACTTAGAAGGGGTCATCTTCGGGTTGAATCTACTCTACGATGTGAACCGGGGTGAACTTTCTGCTGGGATCTATCATGATAAGAGAGTGATAGTAGTAGGAGGTGGCAATGTAGCGTTTGATGTAGCCAGAACTGCTCGACGGCTCGGTGGAGATGTTTCCATTGTGTGCCTTGAGTGTGAAGATAAGTCCTCTAAAGACGGCATTCCGGCTGATGTAGAAGAAATAGAAGGTGCCGGTGAAGAGGGAATAAAGATAACCTACTCCCGAGGCATAGAAGAGATAATCGGAGAGGGTGGAAAATTCAGAAAAATAAAGTGCCCCCGGTGTACATCGGTTTTCGATGAAAGCGGATTTAATCCTAAGTTTGACCTAAGTGATGTGACATATCTTGAGGGTGATATGCTGCTGGTCACCATTGGGCAGGGTCCAGAGCGAGCATTTTACCAGCAGGAGGACTTGCTGAACGAGAAAGGCAGGCTTGACATCGACCCCCTCACTCTCATGAGCAATCGCAAAGCAGGAATCTTTATTGGAGGCGATGTAAGGCAGATAGGTTTTGCCGCAGAAGCGATGAGAGACGGGATGATAGCTGCGGAGTCCATAGACCGTTACCTCAAGGGCGAAGACCTTACGGCAGGGAGAGAAAAGGAGTATGAAGGTGCAGCTATCCCCAAGCGCACGGATTATCAAGCCCAACCTGAATTGACATGGTTACCAGCAGAAGAAAGACTAAATTTTGAACTCTTTGAGAAAGGATTCACTCTGGAAGAGGCAGTAGAAGAAGCCCAAAGATGTCTTTGTTGCGGCCCATGCAAGAGCTGTAAAGCATGTGTGGTGCTGGAACTCCAGCCTGAGATACGAGAGATCGAAGTCAACCATGATAAATGCAGCGGGTGTGGGATTTGCGTTGCCTTATGTAGCTATGACGCCATCAAATTGGAGAAATCTGAGGAAGGGTCGGTAGCAGCTATAGATGACCTTAAGTGTAAACGATGCGGCGTATGTGTTGCTGCCTGTCCTGTTGAAGCAATAGCTATCAAAGATGAATTGGTAGAAACCATAGCCAGTACTTATGCCACGTTATAAATAGGCCATGCAGGCAGGATCTTATACTCCACATGGCCAACAAAGCCTGGGGAATATTGGTTTGCTCAGCTCTCCATAGTATTAGCCATTGAATCTTCCTTCCGCCTCAGGAGCAAGGCTCAAACCATCGCTGTTGCCCCGAAAATTGTGCCCCCTCCCGACTTTTTGTGAATTTTTGCGAAAAAAAGCGGCATAAGCCCTTGTTTTTTTTCCGCGCATCATTTACAATCCTTTCTGACATGCTTGGAGGGCAAAGTTAGTGATAGGCACGCTGGTGGGGTTGTCTATCCTCTTTCCCATTATTACTGGTCTTATTTGCCTGGGGCTGAAAAGCTACAAAGCGAGAGCCGGCCTTGTTATTCTCACTGCTGTAGTTCTCATAGTTAATTCCATCGTCTTCCTAACACAAGGTTCCTTTCCTATGGAGTCTTCACCTCACCCCAATTGGGATTGGGTTATTTTAGTTTTTAATTATGCCATACTGGCGCTTTTTCTCGTTGTAGCTATCAGGGATATTGCTAAGAGAGGGATATCTCGACACAATATCCTCACCATAGCTCTAGCCCTGGCCGCAGGTATTCCCCTGGCAATTTTCGAGTTCGCCTTGGCGCCACACCTACCAATGGAAATTGCCCCCACCCTCTATATTGATCACCTATCCGCAGTCATGTGTCTTATCATCTCCATCATAGGCTCGCTTATCGCTGTCTATTCCATAAGGTACATGAAAGACCACGAAGAACACCGTATGCACTTAGGAGAGCTCAAGAAAACGACTCAGCCCAGATTCTTCTTCTTTATGCTCATATTCTTGGGTGCTATGAATGGCTTGGTCTTCGCCAACAACCTCCTCTGGCTGGCATTCTTCTGGGAAGTGACCACACTATGCTGCTATGCTCTGATCCGTCATGACGAAACTCCTGTCGCCATAACCAACGCATTCCGTGCTTTGTGGATGTGTCTGATTGGTAGCGTTGGCTTCGGCCTGGCTATCTTGTTACTCTGGAATAGCCCGCTTAATACTATTTCACTGGCGGCTGTCATTGAGAGCGGTGCTATAGCATATCCTATCCTTCTTTTGCCTATTGCCCTACTATGTCTTGCTGGCTTCACCAAGTCAGCGCAGGTCCCTGTTCAGAGCTGGCTGCTTGGAGCTATGGTTGCCCCTACACCAGTTTCCGCTTTGCTCCATTCCAGTACTATGGTCAACGCCGGGGTTTACCTCGTGCTACGGCTTGCTCCTGCCTTTCAGGGTACCAACCTTTCCACCTTTATAGCCATCTATGGCGGTGCAGTTTTCCTTATTACCGCTATACTGGCTATAAGCCAGAGTGAAGGTAAAAAGGTTCTGGCTTATTCCACAATTGGCAATCTAGGGCTCATTTTCCTTTGCGCTGGTATAAATACCCCGCTAGCTATATCTGTTGGCATTATGCTCCTAATCTTTCATGCTATATCCAAGGGTCTTCTCTTTTTATGCGCTGGCGCTATCGAGCATCACATCTGGAGCCGCAATATAGAGGATATGGAGGGGCTATCCAGGACTTTGCCCATTTTGACTGGTATAACCATCATTGGAATGCTTTCTATGTTGGTAGCTCCCTTCGGTGTCCTTATAACCAAGTGGGGAGCTATGGAGGCAGCAACTGGTATTGGCGTATGGTCAACTCTTGTGCTTGTGCTACTCATGCTTGGCTCAGGAGCCACTACCGTTTTCTGGGCCAAGTGGATAGGTCGCTATTTATGTCACAGTCCTGTACCTGGAAGAGCCAAGAGGGAACCCCTTATTCCCCTTTATCACGGCATCTTGTTGATATTAGTTGCCTGTGGCGTGGTATTTAGCATACTAATTGCTCCACTATATAACGGCGTCATAGCGCCAAGTTTAACTGAAGCAGGCTACGATGTGGCTTTAGCTTTTACCACCGGCGGCTGGTTCTTGCACTCCCCCGTAGGTATTTTTGCCGCCTGGCCCATTTTCATAATAATCGCTCTGGCTCTCTTGATTCCTGCCCTTACCACCAAGGCAAAGCCAGAGGAGAGTCGCGCCGCCTATATGTGCGGAGAGAATGTGGAAATAGGAGTGGATGAATTTGTTGCTGTGGCTGACGAGAGGACAGAGCTCAAAACTGGCGGATTCTATATTGAAAACATCTTTGGAGAAGGAAAACTTAATAGGTTTGTCGTGCCTACAGGCATTATTTTTCTTGTTATTCTATTCGTTTTGGTGGTGATATGAGCACAGGTTGGTTAATCGGCAGTGCTGTAATTGCGGTGATAGTAGCCCCATTAATAGGGGGACTGCTCAGGGGCATTGACCGCAAGTTGACCGCCCGCATGCAGGGAAGGATCGGACCGCCGATAATACAGCCCTTCTACGATGTCATCAAGCTTTTGGGCAAGAAACCTATGGTTGCCGGTGGAGCTCAGGTTGTTCTCGCCTATGCCTTTCTTGCCTTAATCGTTACTGCTGTAGTATTTTTCGCCCTGAGGCAGGACTTGCTGGTAGTGCTCTTTATCCTGTTTTTTGGCAGCCTCTGCCTTCCCATTGCAGCCTTAAGCGTAAAGTCGCCCTATAGCCAGCTAGGAGGACACCGGGAACTGCTACAATTCCTAGCCTACGAGCCGATTTTGCTCTTGGCTGCAATACCTATAGCACTGAAGACAGGTGGCTTCCCCATAGCCAACATATTTGAGTATGGAGCCCCCCTCCTCCCCAGTCTATGGATAACGTTTATCGCCCTGCTTATTGTTCTAGCTATAGTGATGAGAAAATCTCCTTTTGATATCTCTGGTTCGGAGCATGCCCATCAAGAGCTAGTCAGAGGGGTGGTCACAGAATACTCCGGCCCATATCTTGCCCTGATAGAGATAGGACATTGGTACGAGATGGTTTTAATTCTATCTATCTTAGGGCTCTTCTGGGTGGTAGGTGGTCTATGGTGGCTATCCATCATAATAGCCCTAGCAGCCTGGTTTATCATGCTGCTTGTGGATAACACAAATGCTCGTCTCACCTGGTCCTGGATGCTCAAATTTGCCTGGGGCGTAGGCGTAACTCTGGTA
>JAIWBQ010000041.1:0-8152 GCA_048633745.1 bacterium | reverse complement strand
TTTATGGGCACGGGTGAGAAGATAGATGCTTTGGAGCCCTTTTATCCTGATAGGTTGACATCGCGGATTCTGGGCATGGGAGATATGCTTACTTTCATTGAGCAAGCTGAGAAGACCTTCGATCGGCAGGAAGCCGAAAATTTGGAAAGAAAAATGCGCACCGTGGGTTTTGGTCTCGAAGATCTTCTCAACCAAATGCGCCAAATTCAAAAAATGGGCTCTTTGGGCAAGTTGGCTGAGATGATACCAGGCTTCTCCAAGCTTGCCCCTTATTTGACTGATGAAGAAGGAGAGAAACGATTAAAGAGGGTAGAAGCTATTATCTTGTCTATGACTTATGAAGAGCGGCATAACCCAACTATTATCAAGGGTAGCCGGCGGAGTCGTATCGCTCGGGGAAGTGGCACTACACCCAAAGATGTTAATCAAGTACTTAATCAATTTCGCGAGATGCAAAAATTGACTACATCGCTAACGCGAGGTAAATCACCCAAGAGCATGATGAATATGTTTAACACGCCCTTCAGGTAACTTCAGTCTAAGTAATCTCTGAGTTTCCGACTATGGCTTGGGTGTCGTAGCTTACGCAAAGCTTTTCCCTCAATCTGGCGGATTCTCTCGCGAGTTACATTGAATTCCTTGCCTACTTCTTCCAGGGTTCGGGCATGTCCGTCTCTAAGACCGAATCTAAGCTGTAATACCCTTTTCTCGCGCTCACTAAGTTCATCAAGCACTCTATCTATTTGTTCTTTGAGTAGCTGCTGTGCAGTGGCTTCGGTTGGTGCTAAACTGGTATGGTCTTCAACGAAGTCACCTAGGCGGCTGTGCTCGTCTTCGCCGATGGGCGTATCTAGCGATATTGGCTCATGGAAAAACAAGTCCATAATCTCCTCTACCCTTTCCGGGGACAGATCCATTTCTTTTGCAATTTGCGCGTAGGTGGGTTCGTGCCCGATTTCTTGAGTCAACTGCCGTGTCGCTCGTAGTAACTTATTAATTGTTTCTACCATGTGTACCGGGATGCGAATGGTGCGGGACTGATCGGCTATAGATCGCGTGATTCCTTGTCTGATCCACCAAGTAGCGTAAGTACTAAACTTGTAACCTTTTCTATACTGAAACTTGTCCACAGCTCGGATGAGGCCGATGTTGCCTTCTTGGATGAGGTCCAAGAGGGACATGCCATGTCCGAGGTATTTCCTGGCGATGCTAACCACTAAGCGCAAGTTTGCTTCAGTGAGGTGTTTTTCGGCCTCTTGCGCCTCAGCTCTCACCTGTTCAAAATGGGCTCTAAACTGACTAGCATGAGAATTAAGTTGAGATAAGAACTCCTTGTTGGCTAGGAGAGCCTTTGTTTCCTGCCATGAAGTTTTGTCTCCAATGAGAGTCAACGATTGTGGAGGCAAAAGGTGGCTATTCAAGGACAGATTCACTATGACTTCTTCCGCCGTAGTGGTTCCTCTGTCTATCCTTTGGGCGATTGCGGTCATTAATGCTGGGTCTATAACATTATCAATGGGAGCGCGGAATTTGGGATTCATGATTGTCTCTACTAGGCTGCAGGAGGCGCCAATATCTAAGCGTTCTTCGATTATAATCTGAGCAATGGGATAAGCCTTAGATAACTGAGAAATTAAGTGGATAACTATGTCAACTGCTGAGAGGAGTTCCTTGTATTTCTTAAAGTGTGTATCTTCGATTCTTTCTAAGTATCTGCCCTGTTCTATCTTGCTGGACAATCTCCTCTCTTCATCAGCTTTGAGAAGTGTCACCCTGCCGATTTCTTGAAGATACATGCGGGCTGAATCATCACTTATTTCGTGTTCATCTGTCGCTGTTTGTGGCTTAACTTCGTCGGGGAGGATTTCCTCGGGCTCTCCTTCTGTTTGTCCCTCAGCTAGAGCATCACCATCCTCAGTTTCAGCCTCGGTGCTGAGCAAGTCTTCTACTGATTCGTCATTATTATCTAGCTTGACGGGTTGCCTTTTAATTGGATCCATGTTTAATTCCCTTCTTAACGAAAACCTCCTGAAGCTGTTGGCCAGAACTTATTCCTTGTTCCTCCAGTTTAGACAATTCTGAGCTTGTGCCACCTTTTTCCCTTTCGACATCAAGCACTGCTTCTTTCTCAGCTTCCAATGTCCTGGATAATTTCTCTTGCAGACGAAGAATACAGTTAGCTAAGTCAAGTTGCCGCACTGTATCATTTTCGTGTATGGCTGGCGGGAAGGTTTTATTCGATAAATAGTATAAATGTTCTAGTAAGCTTGTGTCAAGTTTGATTTGAAGGTCAGGAGTATCTGAAGAATGTTGCCACTCGACAAAGATTTCGCGATTTTCAGTATGGTGGAAGTGTTCTGGTGACAGTCCTTGGACCAGGTGGCGAAGCCCTGGATATTGGAGTAGCAGAGCTAAACAGTATTCTTCAATAGGGCTAGATGCAAATTGATGAGCAAAGCGGGACTCATCCATCGCCCCAGTCGGGTGTTGTCTCCTCTTAGCTGCTTGTGACTTTCGCGAAACAGCCATTAGGATGGGCTCGTCAATCTTTAATAAACGTGCCAATTTTTGCATGTATTGGGCTTGCCGTAAAGGGTCTTTTATTTCTTCTATCAAGGGCAACAATTTCCCTATAGCTAGAGACTTATCCTTAGCTTTATTGATGTCAACCTTGCTTATTACAACATCAAAGGCGAAATCTAGCATGGGAAGAGCTCGTTCCACCAGATTTTCCCACAGGGTGGGATTCTCATTTACTACTTCATCGGGGTCCTTGCCTTGAGGTAAAGCAATGACTTTTATTTCGGCGTCAAGGACATTTTCATATTTCACCAATCCTGACCAAAGTGGGATTGGCATTGCTTTTCTGTCCAAAGAGTGAGCCAATATTTCTACGCCTCGCAAAGTAGCTTCTTCTCCAGCAGCATCGGCATCAAGAGCTAAAGCGATATTTTTGCTTAACCTCTTGGTAATATCTACCTGTTTTTCAGTCACAGAGGTTCCCATTGAGGCAACGACATTTTGCCATCCAGACTGGTGAAGTAGAAGAGCATCCATATAGCCCTCCACGATTATTACTAAGTTTTTCTTTCTAATGGCAGATATAGCCTTGTTGAGAGCATACAAACTACCACCCTTATCAAAAATTGCTGTTTGAGGAGAGTTAATATATTTAGGCAAGGACTCATCTATGGCTCTGGCTCCAAAGCCAGTGACTCGACCTTGAGCATCACATATGGGGAACATTAGCCGATTGCGAAATCGGTCGTAACTACCTCCTTCCTCTTTCTCGATTATCAGGCCAACTTCCACAAGTTCCTTTTCCTCATATCCTTTGTTCATCAAATACTTCTTAATCGTTTCCCAGCTATCGGGGCTGAAGCCCAAGCGGAACTCCTTAATGGTTTCAGGTATAACTTTCCTCTTGGCAAGATAGCTTCTAGCTGCCTCACCGGACTTAGAGGTTGAGAGCAGGTGGTGATAGTATTCAGTCGCTGTCTCATTGATGTGGAGTGCTCTCTCTTTTTCTTTATCTTCGGCCTTATCTGGCATTCCATCTGGGCTCAAAGTTATGCCTGTCCTCTGAGCTAGAAGGCGGAGAGCTTGCCCAAAGTCAATTCCCTCCTTTTTCATAATGAATGAGAAAACATCGCCGCCAGTGCCACAGGCACCAAAGCAATGCCACGTTTGTTGCTCGGGAAAAACAAAAAAAGAGGGGTGCTTTTCACTATGGAAGGGGCACAATCCTTTGAAATTACGCCCTGCTTTTTGCAAAGGGACATATTCAGAGACAACATCTACAATATCTATTCTTTGCTTTACTTCGGTGATTAAGGTCATTGGGATATTCCCTCAGCTAATCGTAGCGCATATTGATCAGTCATTCCAGCAATGTAATCAACGATTCTACGCTCTGCGTTATCAGGCAGGGAGGCGAATTCTCGGGGTAATTCCTCTTCATGTCTCAAGAAATGAGAATATAGGAAATACAACACCTTTCTTGCCTTGACTGCTTCTTCTCTGGCTAAACTGGGATTATACACCTTATCAAATAGAAACTGGCGAAGGCTATTGACTGCACTGAGGACTTCAGGGCTCATGCCTATGGTTGGTTTTGTTAAATTGCTATGACCACTGACTGGCCAGGAATAGTTCACGATGTCGCAAACTAGGGTATTGATTCGCTGTGAATGCGTATGTCCTAAAGTTGCTATTACCAGATCAGGCAAGTCATTCTGGGCTATGATGTCAGCCCTTATGGCATCTTCAACGTCGTGGTTAATATAAGCCACAATATCTGCCATGTTACATATTTGGCCCTCTAAAGAGCTAGCGTCTCCCCATTTTTCTCCTAGGAGCTCAGTTTGTCCCTTGGAATGCTTGAGAATGCCATCTCGCACTTCCCATGTAAGGTTCAGTCCTTTTCCATCTTTTTCCAATACATCAACCACTCGTAAGCTTTGTTCGTTGTGCCTGAAGCCGCTGGGATGCAATTCGTCTAGAACTTCCTCGCCTATATGACCAAAAGGAGTATGCCCTAAATCATGTCCTAAAGCGATAGCCTCAGTTAAGTCTTCGTTGAGATTGAGAGCTCTGGCTATAGTTCTGGCGATTTGAGATACTTCCAGTGTGTGAGTAAGCCTGGTCACATAATGATCACCTAAAGGGGCGATAAAAACCTGCGTCTTATGCTTCAGCCGGCGGAAAGCCTTGGAGTGGATGATGCGGTCACGGTCACGTTGGAAGCAGGTTCTTATGGGGCATGGCTCTTCCCACTCCAGCCGACCACGACTGAATTTACTTTTGGCTGCATAGGGGGAAAGAGTCTCTTCCTTCTTTTCTGTCTGCTCACGTATATTAAGTTTGTTAACCATGGATTCACTGTACTCACAGCAAGTTAAGGTCAACTCCTTAAGCTATCTAAGTAGCACCGCATGCTCTCACATGCGTTTTCTATTGTTTCTTGGCCTCCATCTTCTCTTCCAACGCCGCTATTTTCAATCTCGTTGACAATACCACATCTGGATTCAAGGAAATAGAATCTATCCCGCATTCGACCAGAAACTCTGCAAATTCAGGGAAATCACTCGGTGCTTGACCACATATCCCTATTTTCCTCATTGGTTTATGATTATGTGCTGCCTCTATGACTTGCTTCACCAGTCTTTTCACTGCTTCATTTCTCTCATCAAATATGTGTGCAATAAGGTGAGAATCTCTATCTAAACCAAGAGTTAGTTGCGTTAGGTCATTCGATCCTATACTGAATCCGTCAAACACGTCGGCAAATTCCTCCGCTAAAACCACGTTTGATGGTATCTCGCACATCATATACACCTCCAACCCGTTTGTTCCTTGCTTTAGGCCGAACTCTTCCATTGCCTTTATTACCTTCCTCCCTTCCTCAGGCGTCCTGCAAAAAGGAACCATCACCTTCACATTGGTCAATCCCAGCTCCTCCCTAACTCTCTTTATCGCCTTACATTCTAAACCAAAGGCAGGCTTGAAATTCTCATCGTAGTAACGAGATGCCCCTCTCCAACCTATCATCGGGTTACTTTCTTGTGGCTCGTAATGATGCCCCCCGATTAAGTTGGCATACTCGTTTGTCTTGAAGTCAGAAAAACGAACGATAACATCGTTGGGATAAAATGCCGCCGCTATTTTCGCTATCCCCATTGCCAGGTTGTCGATGAAGAACGCTTTCTTATCCTGATGCGACGTGGTCCTCTCGTCTATCGCTTTAATTATTTTTGCTATCTTCTTGTTCTTAGCTGCTGTTTTCTTCAGCTTATCGTATTCTATCAGCGCCATTGGATGTATGCCGATATAAGAATTGATGATGAACTCTTCCCGAGCTAAACCCACACCATCATTGGGAATTTGGCCTTGAATGAACGCACCACCAGGGATGCCAAAATTCATCATTATCTTGGTGCGTGGTCTTGGTAGTTTGCTCACCTGCAACTCGTTTACTCTGTATTTCAATTTCCCTTCATATATTCTACCCTCGCCTTGTGAACAGTCCACCGTAACCTCCCTCACGTCTTTCAGGATGGTTGTTCCAATTCCGGAGCCAATTACACAGGGTACCCCGAGTTCACGGCTAACTATAGCTGCGTGGCATGTTCTTCCACCTTTGTTCGTGACTATCGCGCTGGCAATCTTCATTATTGGTTCCCAGTCAGGGTCTGTCATATCAGTAACCAGAACCTGACCGCTCTTGAATTTGTGAATATCATTACTAACTTCTAGCACATTCACCTTCCCGTGCCCTATTTTTGTGCCCACTGCTTCCCCTTTAAGCAGCAACTTTCCCTCTTCTTCAAGCACGTAAGTCTTAAGCGAAGCTAGGTCCCTTTGTGAATGCACTGTCTCTGGCCTGGCTTGGACTATGAAAAGTTCGTCAGTTATTCCATCCTTTGCCCATTCAATATCCATTGGCATGCCATAATGTTCTTCTATAATGCAAGCCCACCTTGCGAGAAGCAAAATATCATCATCACTCAACACAAAACTTCTTTGGTACTGCTGGTTGACTTCTTTTTGCTCCGTTCCTGTCCCATTTTTTTTATAAACCAGTTTCTTTTCTTTCGTCCCCAATTTCTTTTCCACAATAGCTCTGAATCCTTTCGCTAAAAGGGGCTTGAAAACATAAAACTGGTCTGGATTCACAATACCTTGTGCCACATTCTCCCCTAAACCATATGCACCGGTTATATAAACCACATCCTGGAAGCCCGATTCTGTATCGATGGAGAACATGACGCCAGAGCATGCTAAATCAGAGCGAACCATCCTTTGCACGCCAACCGAGAGGGAAACCTTGAAATGGTCAAAGTCTTTATCTACCCGGTAGGATATTGCCCTATTTGTGAACAGAGATGCAAAGCACTCCATAACATTCACTATCAGTTCCTCTTTTCCTCGTACATTCAGATAGCTAGTTTGCTGTCCAGCGAATGAAGCTGTAGGCAAATCTTCCGCAGTGGCACTGCTTCTTACAGCAACATCGACATTCTCTCCATATCTCTTTTCCATCTCCCGATAGGCGGTCTTTATCTCGTCCTCCAATTCTTTGGGGCAAGCTGCATTTCCTATCAAATTTCTTATCTTTTCGCCCCTCTTGGACAAATTTTTCATGTCATGTGTATCCAGGCCTACTAGGATGTCGCTGATTTTTTGGCCTATGCCTTCCTTCTCTACCACATACTTATACGCCTCAGCAGTGATAGCAAACCCTGGAGGAACGTTTACTCCTTTTTCACCCAAGGTTCTTATCATTTCGCCAAGAGATGCATTCTTACCTCCAACCAGAGCTACATCTTTCGTTCCCACCTCTTCAAACCACTTGACGAATCTCACTATTCACCCCCTGATTTATATTGGCACGTGTCATTTCAACAAGATTGGCTCTTTTACCACCGGCTAAAGGCGAGACATTCTTTGTTAAGTTCATCGCCAAGCGACAAATTTCCGGCTTTTTGCCAATCGTTGCCCCTCGGTGCATAATTGATTAACGGGAATTATATCATGCTGAGGGGGGCTTGAACAAAAAAAGAGCGCTATAAGCCCAAAACCTATTGACAAAGTTTTGTTCTCGTAGTAAGAATATAAGTAATAAACTAGGCGAAGGAGGGCGTAATGGCAACAGCTTATTGTATGAAGTGCAGGAAGAAGGTAGAGATAAAAAACTCGAATCCCGTTACTCTGAAGAATGGTAGACCAGCGATACAAGGGGTGTGCCCCACGTGCGGCACAAAGGTATTCAGAATAGGAAAAGCTTAAGGATTTAGCATCTAAATAATTAAAATTAATATTGGCTCGGCTTCTTGCTCTAAGCTGGTTGAGATCCAGAGAAGAGAGCAAGGGGGAGAGTGAGCTTTATGCGTGCTCTGGGGTTTGGTTTGTGTTCTTTTAAATCATGGGCATGCATATTGCAGCATAGGCTCAAAATGTAAAAATTAGAGCCTTTGGTGTTTTCTCTAAGCTGCAGTTTAATGTTTCGTTATTTGTATGCATTGTGTCCAAAATCCCCCCTGAAATTTTAGGAACTCGCAATTCGAGATACCTACACTCCTTTAACAGTGGCTTAAGAATCAACCTGTTCCCACCAAAAAAGATATAGTCTAGGTTGTAATTTTTAAATTTC
>JAIWBQ010000040.1:0-3945 GCA_048633745.1 bacterium | reverse complement strand
CGGTCATTGGAGACACCCTGACGATCGGTGGAGAGCGAAAAACTGAATCTGAGGTCAAGAACGAAGATTACTACCGCTGCGAGCTGTGCTACGGCAAGTTCTCTCGCTCTGTTGGCTTGCCTGCAGCGGTAGATCCTGCCAAGGTGGATGCTAGCTACGAAAATGGCATTTTAGAGATTACTTTGCCTAAGGTGGAGGCGGCCAAGCCAAAAAAGGTCACGGTCAAAGCCAAGGAAGCCAGGGTAAAAAAGTGAATCGATTTCGCTCTGATCCCTGCAAAAACTAAGGAGGATAAATGGCACGAGAAGTTAAAATTTACACCACTCCCACCTGCCCCTATTGCAAGATGGCTAAGAAGTTCCTGGACGATAACGGGATCAAGTACCAAGAGCTCAACATAGTTGAAGACAAGGCAGCCCGCGAGGAAATGAAGAATAAGTGTGCTTCCTTGGCAGTGCCCACAATTTGCTTGGATGGCGAAGTGCTGGTCGGATTTAACGAAGCGCAGCTCAGAGAAAAATTAGGACTTTAGTTCGCTGAGGTAAGCTATGTATGAATTGATCATCATTGGTGCCGGCCCCGCAGGCATGACAGCGGCAGTCTATGCAGCAAGGAAAAGAATAAGTACATTGCTTATCAGCGGCGACGTAGGAGGGCAGGTTCTCACCACTTTGGCTGTAGAAAATTACATGGGCTATCAATTCATTGAAGGTCAGGAGTTGATGCAGAAATTTGAAGAGCAGGTGAAGCAGTTCGCCGCAGATTTAAGAATTGAAGTTGGCCAAAGAGCTGAAACGCTGTCTAGAATGGACGGAGGCTTCGAAGTCAAGACAGATAAGGGTGAAACCTATCAAGCTAAGGCGGTCATATTTGCCACAGGCAAACGCGCTCGCCAACTAGATGTTCCTGGGGAGAAGGAGTTGCTCGGCAGAGGAGTTACCTACTGTGCTATCTGTGATGGCCCCCTATTTGCTGGCGAAAAGGTTGCTGTCGTCGGTGGGGGCAACTCAGCCCTAGAGGCTGCCGACGACATGATTAAAATCGCCGACCACGTTTACTTAGTATCACTGACTCCTCTTACCGGCGACCAGATACTAATTGATAAGGTAATGATCGCTAGTAACCTGACCACTTTCCTGGAGCATGAGGTTGTGGAAATAAAGGGAGAGAGCCGTGCTGAAGGGATAAAAATAAGAGACTTGAAAAGTAAACAGGAGAAGGAACTGGAGCTTGGTGGCATCTTTATCGAGATTGGACTTATCCCCAACTCAGAGCTGATAAAGGAAGGAGTCACTCTAAACAGCCTTGGGGAAATCGAGGTCAATTGTGCTAATGAAACTGCTGTGCCTGGGCTTTTCGCTGCTGGGGACGTTACCAATGTTCCTGAAAAGCAGATAGTGGTAGCTGCTGGCGAAGGAGCTAAGGCTGCCCTTCAAGCTCACCGCTATCTCCAGAGGCTCAGCGAATAAACAAGGCTGAGAAGATTTAGGCATAATCGGTGAAGGAAAGCTCACCTCAGACAGTTTTCCCAGCTCGAGGCAAAATTGCAAAAGGATAAGTAAAGAAAGGAGGCGAAAGTGGGAGTGAAAAAGGTTGGTGAAAAATATCGCTGTGATGTCTGTGGCAACGAAGTGACGGTGACCAAAGTTGGTGGCGGCACCTTAGTCTGTTGTGGCCAGGATATGGAACTAGTTAGCTCATAGCCTGCGTCAAAGCTTGCAAGCAGAAGTTAGACCAATCACCTGGGAGATTCCCTAAGAATTAGCTACAATCAAGTTGCAGAAGAGTTGACTTTAAGTAGCGATGCTTGCTGGACAGCCCAGCAAACTTTGGATACAGGTTTTAAGGAGAGGTGAGCGAATGGAGAATGAACGGGCCAAAACTATAGAGGCACTTCAGTTTGCTGCGCAGATGGAAGTGGAGGGCAAGGAGTTCTATCAACAGGCAAGCCAGAAAAGCGACAACAAGCTAGCTAAGGAGCTATTTCAAAATTTGGCTGATGAAGAAGATATTCACCATAAGAAATTTGAGGAAATATATGAAACGCTCAGGACGGGTCAGGGTTGGCCTGATGTGGAACCACCATCTGAGCAAGGAAAAAGACTGAAGTCTATATTTGCCCAAGCCACTAAAGAGCTGGGTAGTAAGATTAAGGTAGCCGAGTCTGAACTTGAGGCTATTAAGACAGCTATGGATATGGAGATCAAGACCTATGATTTTTATCACTCCCGAGGTGAACAAAGCACTCTTCCTTTGGAAAAGCGGTTCTATCAAGCCTTGTCTGCCGAGGAGCGAGAACATCACCTTGTCCTCCTCGACTCCTATGAATACCTCACTGATCCTGCGGGGTGGTTTACTAATAAAGAGCGTTGGTCTTTAGATGGAGGTTGAATAAGCGATTAGGAGCGTGGGATATGGACGACATTATATTAAACATCAAGCAGCTAACTGTGGAAGTAGAGGGCAAGGAGATTTTGCATAACATAGGTTTGGAAATCAAATCTGGCGAGACTCATGCTCTCTTCGGTCCCAATGGTAGCGGGAAAACCACCCTACTCATGGCCATTATGGGTTTTCCTAAGTATAAGATAACTAAAGGCAAGATCATTTTCAAAGGCAAGGATATAACTATGTTGCCGCTGGATGAGAGAGCCCGTTTGGGGATTGGTATGTCTTTCCAGCGTCCCCCGGTGGTTCGAGGCGTAAAAACAAGCGATATGGTTGCCGCCTGTCTCAAAGGGCAAGGAAATGAGGAAGGTATCGGCCATCTAGCTAAGAAAGCTAACCTGGCTGACTTTCTGGATAGAGAGATAAACTACGGGTTTTCTGGAGGGGAGATAAAACGCTCGGAGATGATGCAGCTACTGGCTCAAAAACCCATACTGACCTTACTGGATGAGCCTGAGTCTGGAGTTGACCTGGTAAATATAGCTCTGATAGGTGAGCTAGTAAATGAGCTGCTGGAAAAAGATTGCCCAATACGTATCCGAAAATGTGCCGGACTTATCATTACCCATACCGGTCATATCCTGGACTATGTTAATGCCCGCACTGGCTATGTTATGGTGGATGGCATAATCGGATGCGAGGGAGATCCCCATGAGATTCTAGCCACTATCAGGGAGGAAGGCTACGAAGAATGTGTCAAGTGCTTTATAGGGAGAGCACCAAATGCCTGAGATAAAATCTTCCAAGACATACAGAGATAAAGCTAAAGCAGCATCAGCTAAAGCAGCAGCTCTTGGAGAGGACATAGATTTGGGTATTTATGTTAGCTCTGCTGAGGAACAGCCCTATCAAGATGACCCGTCACAACTTCCTGCCAAGGTCAAAGAGCAGATGCTGGGGGCAGGGGTCATTCTGGATGACGTGAGCCAGAGGGCAGGAACCTTTATCCAGATGGATAACGCCCCAGTTCATTGTTCAGTCAGGCAGGAGGGTGTAGAGGTAATGGCGACCAGCCAGGCTCTAGAAAAGTATGATTGGCTGTCGGACTACTGGTGGCAGGCCGTAGCCGTGGATACTGACAAATACACTGCCAATATAGAACTGAGCCAGCATAATGGCTACTTCATTAGAGCCTTGCCTGGCTATAAAACCATCTACCCTGTTCAGGCTTGTCTCTATCTGGCAAAAGCGCGACTAGCTCAAAATGTGCACAACATCATCATTGCTGAAGAGGACTCGGAACTACATATCATTACTGGTTGCACCACTGCCTCCAACGAGGAAGCTGGTCTGCATCTAGGCGTCTCTGAGTTCTATATAAAGAGAGGAGCTAAGGTTACCTTTACCATGATACATAACTGGAATCCAGAGGTGGCTGTCCGTCCCCGCACCGCAGCAATCGTGGAAGAGAATGGCTTATTCCTCAGTAACTATGTGCTTATGAAGCCGGTTCGTTCACTACAAATGTATCCTGCTGCCAGGTGTGTGGGTGAAAAC
>JAIWBQ010000039.1:0-3411 GCA_048633745.1 bacterium | reverse complement strand
CCTTTGTTGATAATATAGGCAGCGAGGTCAGCAAGACGACAACTATAACCCCACTCGTTATCATACCAGGCTAGCACCTTCACCATATTGTTATCGATAACCATAGTGCTCAGGGCATCAAAAATGGCACTGGCTGGATTGCCCTTAAAATCTGAGCTTACCAGAGGTTCGTCACAATATTCCAAAATTCCCTTGAGCTCTCCTTCAGCAGCCTTACGAAAGGCATCATTGACTTCTTCAGCGCTCACCTTTCTGTTTAAGTCAGCTACAAAGTCCACCAGAGACACTGCGGCTGTAGGCACCCTTATGGCGATACCGTGGAGCTTGCCTTCAAGCTCGGGGATGACCACAGTTACAATGCGAGCAGCGCCAGTGGTAGTCGGTATGATGTTAGTAGCGGCAGATCTTGCCCTCCGTAGATCGCTATGAAACACATCCAGAATCTTCTGGTCATTAGTATAAGAGTGAACAGTAGTCATTAATCCGTGCTCGATGCCGAAATTTTGATGAAGGACCTTGACTACAGGGGCAATGCAGTTAGTGGTACAGGAACCATTGGATATAATGTGGTGCTTAGCTGGGTCATATTGCCCTTCATTTACACCAAGAACAATAGAGATATCCTCTTCTCGGGCTGGCGCTGAAATAATGACTTTCCTGGCCCCGCCTTGAAGATGGGCGGCAGCTTTAGAGGCTTGGGTGAAGAGCCCCGTGGATTCAATCACAATATCCACTCCATAATCTCGCCAGGGAATCTTGGCAGGATCACGCTCAGCCAAAACCTTTATCTCCTTATCACCAACTACAATAGAATCGTCTTTAGCCTCCACTTTGCCGGGATAAGCACCATAATTGCTGTCATACTTAAGAAGGTGCGCATTAGTTCTGGCATCGGTAAGGTCATTTACTGCTGCCACCTCCAGCTCACCACCGCGACGTTGATTTATTGCCTTGAAGGCTAACCTGCCGATGCGTCCGAACCCATTAATGCCTACTTTTGTTGCCATTTTGTGCATCCTCCATTAATTAAATTCTAATTTCTAAACTCTAAACAAATTCATAAATTTCTCAGGACCTAGTCCTTAGTTAAATACAAAGTAGCACCACCCATGTCTGCATTGCCTACCTTGCCCTCCACCATCAACAATTTAAGATGGGCAATGGTCTCCGTGACAGCCATTCGTTTGTCCCAGGTTGATAAACTCTGAAAAGCAACACCTCCCTGGTCAGGCATCCAGCGAATCTCCTGAGCCACTTGGTAAGCAGTTTTCAGCTCATCTCCCAGAGCCCTCATGATATCTCTCTTCCTCCATTCATGATGTTGAAATAGCTCCTCTACCCTCAGTCCCAGGCTATTAAATACTGGCCCATGCCCTGGCAAGACGAAATTGACCTTAAGTCTCGCTACCCTCTGCAGAGAAGAAATATAATCACCTAAGGGATTATCCCCAGATTGGGGGTGAGCGCCCACGTGGGGGGTAGTGTCATATAAAACATGGTCGCCGGAAAAGAGCAATTTCCTCCTTGGTTCATAAAGGCATATGTGACCTGGAGAGTGCCCTGGCGTTAATACCACCTCAATTTCGAAAGAGCCATTGGAGATCTTATCACCATCTTCTAACATAATTTCAGGGGGTTCAGGCGTAACGAATTGCTTCGCCCATAATGAGGCTTCCTTTAATTGAGGTAATTCATCTTCAGGGACACCATTTAGTCTAAGCATCTCCTCCAGCTCCTTGACGAGCTCGGTGAAATTTACATATCTGAGATCAATGAGCTCTGCATCAAGCCTATGTATGGCTACCTTAGCTCCACAGATCTGCCTTATCTTGCCTGCCAAACCGTAATGGTCTGGATGAACATGAGTGACAACAACCCATTTGATATCCTGAAGCTTGAGGCGCTCCGCCTTTAGCCCCTCTCTGAGAGCCGCAAGGGACTCCTGGCTATCCCAGCCACTATCAATCATTATATTGCCTTCGCTTCCCTCAATGACATATATATTGATATACCCCGCTATTCCCTCCATAGAAGGGAGTCTTAAGGGGGATTTTATTTGATGGATGCCGTTTATCACTTCCATGACTTAAACTTCTCCAGATTATACAAGGCTCCTTTGCCGGGGTAATGAGCAGCAATTCCCAGTTCTTCTTCTATCCTGAGGAGGCGATTATATTTAGCTAATCTTTCACCGCGACAAGGAGCACCGGCCTTAATGAATCCAGCATTGGTAGCTACCGACAAATCAGCAATCGTAGTATCCTCAGTTTCACCAGACCTGTGGCTGACGATGGTTGTCCACCCTACCTTTTGTGCCCTCTTGACGACAGCAAGAGTTTCACTGAGTGTGCCTATTTGATTCGGCTTGATAAGGATTGAGTTAGAGGCCTTCTGAACGATGCCTCTCTCGAGACGCTCTATATTGGTAACGTAAAGGTCATCGCCTACAAGCTGAACCTCTTTGCCCAACTTAGCTGTAAGCAATAGCCAACCTGCCCAATCATCTTCAGACAGGCCGTCTTCAATACTAATAATAGGATAATTCGACACCCAGTTAGCATAATAGTCTACCATCCCTGTCGAAGTAAGAGTAATGCCCTCTCGGGATAAAACATATTTACCATCCTGGTAGAAACTGCTCGCTGCTGGGTCAAGGGCAATAAGACAATCCTCACCAGCTTTATAGCCAGCTTCGCTAATAGCTGTTAAAATCAGCTCTACTGCCTGTTTGTTAGAAGAAAGCTGGGGAGCAAAGCCACCTTCATCGCCCACATTAGTATTGAGGCCTTTATCTTTAAGCACTTTATACAAGCAATGGTAAATCTCAGTGCTCATCTGAATAGCTTGAGCGAAATTGGCTGCACCCAAGGGCACTATCATAAACTCCTGAAAATCGGTGGAACCTAGAGCATGCTTGCCACCGTTTAATATGTTTAGCATAGGAACAGGTAGCAGGTTGGCTTCTGCGCCGCCTAGATAGCGATACAAAGGAATATCCAGAAAGTTGGCACCAGCTTTAGCTACCGCCAAGGATACCCCTAAAATGGCATTAGCTCCAAGGCGAGACTTATTAGCAGTGCCATCAAGCTCGATTAATTTCTGATCTATGGCTGCCTGCTCCACCACAGACATACCCGCTATTTCTGGAGTAATATCAGCATTGACATGGTCTATGGCTTTTAGAACGCCAAGCCCATTATACCTGGCCTTATCGCCATCGCGAAGCTCCACAGCCTCATATTTCCCAGTGCTTGCCCCTGAGGGAACAGAGGCTACCCCTGTAGTGCCATCAACCAATGTTAGCTCTACCTCTATGGTGGGATTGCCCCGAGAATCGAGGATTTCTCTGGCTTTAATACTCTCGATGGTTGCCATCTCTAACTTCATTTTGAGCTTGACTAACCCTCCGCC
>JAIWBQ010000038.1:0-3559 GCA_048633745.1 bacterium | reverse complement strand
TAATTTCTTGAGGAAGACTTATGAAGACCGCTTCAAGAGATACTTAATCATATCTCTGATAATCCTAGGAATAGTCCTTATCATACTCTCGGGTCAGGAAGCAGCAAAGCCAACCACCGACGAAGGTTTTGAAGTCCATTTCTTTTATCTTCCCGGCTGTTCACACTGTGATGAACAGGAACCATTCAATGAAAAATTAGCCAATACATACCCTTCAATTCAATTCGTTTATCACAATGCCTCCGAACCTAAGGAGTCTGCTCTATTATCAGCAATGCTCACTAGTCTAGGAGTAGATGATGATCCATACTTTCCCGTAACAATTTTCGGAGACCGGGTTTTCAGTAACTGGGAATCAGAAGAAACAACAGGCAAAGCAATTGAGGAGGCCCTGCAAGAATGCCTGGCGGGAAATTGCCCAAAGGCAGAGGGTGAGCAACCCAGTGCTGAAGTAACATTGCCCATCATAGGGGAAATAATACCTTCCGAGTATTCCCTTGCCACCTTAGCCATAATTCTTGGCGTTGTTGACGGCTTCAACCCCTGTGCCATGTGGGTACTCGTCTACCTACTATCGTTAATAGCGACTTTGAGAGATAGAAAAAGAATATGGCTGATTGTCGGCTCCTTCGTTTTTGCTTCAGGAGTCCTGTATTTCCTCTTCATGACAGCGTGGCTTAATGCTTTCCTGCTAATAGGCTATTTCAGGCCAGTGACAATTGTGATTGGATTGGTAGCCCTGTACGGAGGGATATTACATATAAAGGAATTCATAAAGACAAGAGGGGCCATTGTCTGTGAAGTTGGAGATGAGGAATCAAGAAAGAAGACTATGAGCCGAATGGAGAGGGTTGTCTTTTCTCCCCTAACCTTGGGAACGGTAGCAGGGATTATAGCCCTTGCGTTTGTAGTAAATTCTATCGAATTCGTCTGCTCGGCGGCAATTCCAGCGGTTTTTACTCATATCCTATCTTTGAGCAATCTTTCCACCTTCCAATATTATGGCTACATCGCGCTATATGTTCTCTTTTTCATGCTTGATGACCTCATCATCTTCGGCGCGGCCGCCTTTGCTATGACTTCAAACCTGGGAGACAGATATCTGAAGTACAGCAGACCCGTAGGTGGAACGATAATGGTAATTCTAGGCGCATTACTCCTTTTTGCGCCAGATCTGTTACGCTAGTAGCTAAATAATTCAATATCATAAGCAACCTCGTCATAACCCTAGCTCTAAGCTATCGTTTTTCCATGATATAAGGAGGTAATTCAGATGCCAAAAGGCCCTGCTTGTGGTATGGAAATAGATGGGGAAAAGGCAGCGAGGAGCGAGTACAACGGGAAGGTCTATTAGTTCTGCTGCCTCGCTTACAAGACAGCCCTCGCTAAAGAGCAAGGAGGTATCCGAAAACAGGATAGAGGGCTGTAGTGAAGGAAGCCTGGTAACTTTCGTTTGATAATCCAGTATAATAGCGAGTATTGGTGATTGCAGGTGGAGCTAACGAGGGTTCTAAATTTTGGAAGAAAAGGAGGTGCACGGGACGGTGCGCCGGGGCATAGAGCTTAACATGGCTAAAATAATCGCGGTTTGTAGGAGTACGGAAAAAGGCACTAAAAAGGAAGCTATAGTCGAAGGTATGCTTAAGGAAGATTACGGCCTCCTCGGTGACGCCCATGCCGACTGCTGCACCCATCGTCAGGTGAGCCTGCTGGCAATTGAAAGCATCAACAAGATGCGAACTCTTGGCTTCGATGTAGGCCCTGGAGATTTTGCTGAGAATTTAACCATTGAGGGTTTGGAGCTTGTTTCTTTACCCGCAGGCACAAGGGTATCCATCGGAAAGAATGTTCTCCTTGAAATTACCCAGATTGGCAAGGAGTGCCACAGCGGGTGCGCTATCTATCAGCAGATAGGCAAATGCATCATGCCCAAGGAAGGGGTGTTTGGCAAAGTAATTAGCGGCGGGCTTATCAGGACTGGAGACCGCATAAGCGTCTGCAGGATGGGTGACGCCTCAGGACAGCACAAGGAAGATTAGAGAAGATGGAAGATGCGATAGAAAGGTTTCCTATATTGCGGTTTACTGAAAAAGGCAGAAGCAGTATTGAGGATGTAGTTGCCAGGGAATTTCCCCTTACTATCATCGTAAATAACCAAGAGCTGGTAACTTTACTCTGCTCCCCTACGAATCTAAAATATTTGGCTACTGGTTTTCTTGTCTCCGAAGGGTTACTCAAAAGTAAGGATGAGATCAAGAAGATAATAGTTGATGATCAGAGAGGTGTGGTGCGGGTGGAAACTGAAAGGGATAGAGAGTTTGACGGAGATGTCCTATTCAAGAGGCTTATAACTTCAGGTTGTGGCAGAGGAGCTTCTTTTTACAGCGCTGCTGATGCCCAAAGCCAGACGAAGGTAGAATCTCAAATTGAAATATCAACTTCTGAGGTCTTCACCCTGGTAAGCGAGTTTCAGCATCACTCCCAGGTTTATAGAGCAACAGGCGGTGTTCACAGTGCTGCCCTGTGTGATACAAAGCATATTCTGGTCTTCAACGAGGATATAGGAAGACATAACGCCGTAGATAAAGTCCTTGGTGAGTGTATCTTAAATGACATATCAACAGATGACCGTGTGATAATCACCAGTGGCAGGATCTCCTCAGAGATATTGCTTAAGGTGGCTAAAAGAAACATTCCCATGATTATCTCCAAGTCCGCCCCTACTAACCTAGGGGTGAAATTAGCCGATGATTTGGGCATAACTCTCGTTGGCTTTGTCAGAGGAAGGAGAATGAATGTTTACACTCATGAATGGAGGATAAAGACCAATGGAAAATAGAGATGCCAAGCTAATAGAGAAAATCCTAAGCCTTAAGGGAGAAAGGAATGCCGTTATCCTGGCCCATAACTACCAACTGGGCGAGATCCAGGATATTGCCGACTTTGTTGGTGATTCCTTGGAGCTAAGCCAAAAAGCAGCTAAAAGCGATGCTGATGTGATAGTCTTCTGCGGAGTCCACTTCATGGCAGAGACAGCCTCCATCCTCTGCCCCGATAAAGCAGTCTTGCTTCCAGATATGCATGCCGGCTGCCCTATGGCGGACATGGTTACCGCTGAAAGGCTCAGACAAAAGAAAAAGGAACTCCCCAATGCCACTGTGGTCTGCTATATCAATTCCTCGGCTGAAGTTAAGGCGGAATCAGATGTTTGCTGCACCTCTGCCAATGCAGTCAAAGTCATAGAGAGCTTGGATGCCCAGGAAATACTCTTCGTCCCCGACCAATACTTGGGGCATTATATCTCCACCAAGACTGATAAGAAGATGATCCTTTGGCCTGGTTTTTGTCCTACCCACATCAGGATACGTCCTGAGAGAATAAAGGAGTTAAAACAGGAGTACCCTCAAGCCAGGGTAGTGGTTCACCCCGAGTGCCAACCTGACGTTATCGCCCTCGCCGATGAAGTCTTGAGCACTGGCGGGTTGTGTAGATTTGCCCATAAAACAGAAGCTAGCGAGATAATTGTGGGGACGGAAATAGGGATAATACATAGGCTAAG
>JAIWBQ010000037.1:0-2969 GCA_048633745.1 bacterium | reverse complement strand
CTGTGTGGAGACTACAGGGGCCACTTGAAAAAGGGTAAAGCTGTTGAAGATAAGTAAAGCGAGTCAGTGGATTTTGATTGTTGGCATTCTTGCTATTCTGCTTATCACTGCCTCTGTGACTTATGGTCGCCAGAAGGAGGCGCAAAGCGGGCTGAATGCCAGCATAGCTCAAGCACAGCAAGATTTTGATAAATACACGGCGAAGAAAAAGGATTTGGAAATAAGGCTCAACAAAGCTGATTCCCGTATTGGCAGCGTCCAGGATGAATTCAGCGCACATACTGAATCTATAGAAATCAACGAGACATTGTTTGAAGCTGCCAAGGATGCCGATGTGACCATAACCAGGTTGAGATCTTCAACACCGGCAGATCAGAAGCTGAGTGGCATTACCTATCGTGTCTTCACCCTGGACATTACTGCCGAAGGCGAAGTGCTGCCAGAACTGCTCAACTTCAGCAATAAGATAAGCGGGAGATTCGCTACTGCCACCATAGAATCGGTCAAGATAGATATTCCCAAAGTGGAGGAAGAAGGCGAGGGAGAAGAAAAGCCAACAACCATCACGTTGAGGCTAAAAATTTATGCTTATGAGGGCGGATAATAAAAATATAGTGCGCGGCTTCAGCCTGGTGCAGGATAAGCACGACCCTGAAGGGTCGGACTACGAAGTAGAATACGACGCATGAATTTGTAGGCATGAGGTTAAATAATGGCGACTACCATATACATTGACGATTCAGCTATTTCAGTACTAACAACTAAAGGCAGGCAACCACAGAAGTGGGCCAGCATACCTCTGGAAGCTGACTTGGTCAAGGATGGAGTCGTCCTGAATGAAGATGCTGTAGCCAGTAAGATCAAGGAGCTGTGGCAAAATCAGAGTATAGGAGCCAGACGAGTAATCGCAGGCATCAGTGGCATTAATTGCCTTTACCGCTTACTCACGCTTCCGGAACTGTCCAAGGATTTGTTGCCCGAGGCGGTAAAGAGAGAGGCTGGCAGAGTTCTCGGAGTTCCCCTGGAACAACTTCACCTCTCCTGGCAAATTCTTCCTTCCCTGAAGGGAGAGACTCTAATCTATCTGGTAGCCTCACCAAGAAATTCTGTGGATGCCCTGATCTCAACATTGCGCAAGGCAGGATTGAATCCTTATCTTATGGACTTAAAGCCTCTAGCCCTGGCCAGAACTATTACTGAATCTAGAGCTATCATCATTGACCTGCAGCCCACCAGTTTTGACATCATAGTTATGGCAGAACGTATTCCCCAGGTAGTGCGCAGCCTGCCTTTAGCTCAGCAAGCCTTGATGGAGGAAAAAGTGCCCGTCATCACGGAGGAACTTGGCAGAGCTATCACCTTCTATAATTCTAGTCACATGGACAAGCCCATTGATGCTGCCGTTCCTTTATTAGTTTGTGGGGAACTTACTGACCAGCCTGATACATGGAAGCTTCTACTGGGTAGGCAGGCCCGCCCCGTCCAGGTGTTGCCGTCACCTATGGGGATCCCCGAGGGTTTCCCCTCAGGTCAATATATTACCAATATTGGTCTGGCTCTTAAAGAGGTGTTGGCTTCGGAGAAAGGAGCCATTGCATATTCATTGGTCAATCTTAACGCCCTTCCCGAGCTTTATATCCCCAAACCTCGCCCCATATCTGAGGTTCTGTTCATACCCACCATCATAGCTGGCATTGCCCTGGTGGCTCTTGGTGCTTTCTTTAACATCACCGCCTTGGCGCATACCACTGCCTTACGCAGCGAACTAGCAGCTATAAACCAGATGACTGTTTCCAGGCAAGTTCGAGTTCAGGACATAATGGCTCTGACTGAGGAAGTCTCTTCCTTGGAGGAAACCGCCGATGTCTTCACCACCACAGTTCGTGACTTGACTGCCGGGCGAGACGAAGTTAACGGCGATTTGAGCCAGATAAATAGTTGTTTGCCCGGAGCGGTGGACTTACAGGATGTAACTCACAGCGGCGATACTTTGACGGTAAAAGGCTTGGCTGATGATGAAGATGCCGTCTTTCGCTATGCCAGAGATTTGAGAGCCAGCGGCAGATTTGTCCTGGTGGTCATCACCGATATGCATGAGGAGGAACGCCAGACAGGTTTCACACTGACGCTTACTAAATAAGGAAATCCTTCGTCTGGGACCCAGAATGACGTGCCGTTGTTATCCTGAACAAAGTGAAGGAGTTCAGAGTCTGCCCAGTACCAAAATACCCCGTTTTCGGTACTAAAAGGCTATTGTAATATAGGGCTCTTGTGTTAACATAAAAATAGTGGAAAATATTATTGACTGGCTTCGGGTAGCCAAAGAAAACAATGCTTCCGACCTGCATCTGGTGGTCAATTCCCCACCTATGTTACGCATAAATGGCGAACTGGGGCCTCTGGATGGGATGGTACCGCTATCCCCTGAAGACATAAGCCAGGCCTTTGTCCAGTTATCGACACCGGATCAGAGGGAGCAGTTTCATAACACTCTGGAGCTTGATTTTGCTCATAATTTTCCTGGTGTGGGCAGGCTTCGTTGTAATGTTGCCCAGCAGAGAGGAGCCATCAGCTTCGCCCTGCGTCTCCTGCCCCCAGAGATTCCCACGATAGATGAACTGGAGTTACCCCAGATATGCAAGGAACTGGCCCTAAGACCCAGGGGATTGGTGATAGTCTCCGGACCTACGGGAAGCGGTAAAACTACTACGTTGGCAGCTATGATACATTATATGAATGCCAATAGAACCTGTCATATCGTCACTATTGAGGACCCTGTGGAATACAACCATCCTAACCTCAAGTCATTCATTACCCAGCGAGAGCTGGGCATTGATACTTTGTCCTTTGCCAACGCTTTAAAACATGTGTTAAGGCAAGACCCTGATGTCATACTTGTTGGTGAGATGAGGGATTTGGAGACTGCTGCCTCTGTGCTTACTGTGGCAGAAACAGGACATTTGGTGCTT
>JAIWBQ010000036.1:0-4671 GCA_048633745.1 bacterium | reverse complement strand
ATCTTGACATTGACCACAGTTCAGACAAGAATCCATGACATGAGCGATCCTTATCATGGGGAACATTGCATTAGGTGGCACTTCCCCAGGCATAACTACGCCTCTATCAGCTTCTAAGATACAATCCTTGCAATAGCATATGGGGCAAGCATCCCGACATCCATAGCATTTAATGCATTGGCTGAACTGCCCCCACCAGTAATCAAATTTCTCCTCAATAGCCATATTCTTAAGCGGAGCAAAATCTGTTTTCTCCCACTTCAGGGCTGACTCGATTGCCTCTTGCTCTTTCTCTTTCCTCTCCTTTATAGCTTTGTCGTCCGCGTGTTCAACGGCTATATAGCCGGCTTTGATCGCTTCTTCGAAAAGTTCAGCGCCCTTATCGGAGCAAATTTCCACAAATGTTGCTTTCTTGTTACTTGTCCCCCACTTTCCACAGGCAATATCCGCCATGGTGGGAATCTTAATTTCACACCTTCGGCAGTTCTCCCTGCGCCCATATCCCTTCTCCTCCAGCGCTTTTAAATCTTTTGTTTTTTCCGTTCCATCCTTCAGCATGATAATAAGGTTGCCATCTTCGATGTCCTCGTGAATAATATTCAGAGGGTCAACTCCAAACTCTTCGATGATTGTCCTTTTAGCCACCACCGGAGATAGTGTGCCGCTACAGTTCAGACCTATGAGGAACAGGTTATCAAGGTTGACCTGCTCCCTCTTAACTAACTCAATGGTCCCTCTGATATCGCAAGGCTTTCCCACTACAGCCAATTTCATATCAAAAGCGCCCCCAAGGTATTCCTTGAGAAATCGTGCAATATTAGGAGAAGAACAATGCAATGACCCGGCTGTCTCAATTAACTCACTTGGATCAGTAATTAAGACAGGGCCGCCATCGTATCTATCGTCACCCCTTGCTTTTACCGCCAGCACTGCATCTACTCGTTTAGTATCCAGCACAAACTTGAGCAAGGACGTAACTATCCCACCATTTTCTGATCTATTCAGAATCTCACTATCTGAAGACCAGGCCAGGTACATGTCTCCTTTCACCGTTTCACCTCCAGCCTGACAGCACACACTTTAGTTTCAGCACACTTGCAACTGGGATCTAATGCTGAGTTTGTTAGCACATTGGCACAGGAATCGGCAAAATGGACGGGAATGAACAGCAATCCTGGTTGTACGTTATCAGTAACCCTGGCTTCGGCTTCAATGCTGCCTCGCCTTGTCTCCAGAGTAACGATATCCCTATCTTTGACTCCTGCCTTAATAGCATCCTTGGGATTGACCTCAACAAAGCCCCGAGGAACCTCATTCATTAGCTTTGGGGTCCTCCTTGTCATATGTCCGGTATGGTAATGAAATATACTTCTTCCAGTAGTCAGAAAGTAGGGGTATTCTTCATCCGGCATCTCTGCCGGGGGCTTATACTCCACAGGCTGAAAATGACCGAGACCATCAGGTGTGCCAAATTTCTCCAAGAACATCGTAGGTGTGCCCGGATGCTCTTCTGAAGGGCAAGGCCAGTGAATTCCTCCTACCGTCTTTTCTAGCCGTTCATAGGTTATTCCCTTATACTGGGGAATACAGCTTCTTATCTCTTCAAATATTTCGCCGGCAGAACTGAAACTGAATTTATCCTTATGGCCCATCCTTTCGGCTAGTTGGCTTACAATCAGCCAGTCAGGCTTGGTTTCGCCGGGAGTGTCGATGAACTTATTTATCTTTTGCACCCTTCTATCTACGAAAGTATGGGTGCCCTCTCGTTCCACCCAGGTAGCAGCCGGTAGCACTACGTGAGCAAGCCTAGCTATCTCAGTGAGGAATATGTCCTGAACAACTATGAAATTCATATTCTGCAACACCTTCTTCACATTATTAACATCGGGCACCACCATCATGGGATCCCCGCCAATCATATAGAGAAACTTGCAGTTATATAGCTGGTCAATATAGGTCATACCGGGCTTAGTGGGCAGATTGCTCACTCCCCAAGCATCCTCGAAGAATTTTGCCGCCTCCTCACTTACACGCTTAAATCCAGGATAGAAGACACACAGGCAACCCATATCACCGCTGCCCTCACCATTTATCTGGCCTCTCATTGAGTTTACCCCACTCCCAGGCTTACCGGCATGCCCACAAAGAAGGGCCAGGTCAGCGTGAAGCTTGACATTATCTCCACCAACGGTGTGCTGGCATATACCCTGGTTATAGAGTATGCACCCTCTCTCTGCCCTGGCATAAGTAATTGCCGCCTCTCTAATCTTTTCTATAGGAACACCGGTAAGTTCCTCTGCTTGCTTTAAATCGATTTTGGAGAGAAAATTGCGCAATTCATCTAATCCGGCGGTTCTCGTTGCAATGAATTCTTTATTCTCTAGCCCCTCAGCCAGAATAATGCTCATCATGGCATTTATCAGGGCTGCATCCGTGCCTGACTTTAACTGCAAGTGGATATCAGCTAAGTATCTCGCTGTAGCTGTATTTCTAGGATCTGTATAAATAACCTTTGCCCCCCTGTCTTTCGCTCTGAGCACCCTCCTGCTTATCATGGGAAAGGTTTCCTTCAGATTAACACCGGCAAGAAAGATACAGTCGGCAAGCTCAATTTCAAGTTGAGAGGTCTGCATCACCCCAGAGCCCATTGTAGGAACTAACCCGGCTACTGCCGACGAGTGACATAATCTACCGCAGTATTCCACATTATTGGTGCCCATAACCACACGGGCAAATTTTTGAATCACATAAGCATCCTCATTACTATTCCTGCACGAGGCGATAAGGCCAAACTTCTCCGGGGCAGCCTCCTTTAGTTTGGAGGAAACCAGGTTAAGCGCCTCCTCCCAGGAGCTTTCCTTAAAGACACCGTTCTTTCTCACTAATGGCATTTTCAGCCTGTCTTCACTATAGATGTACGCATAGGCATTCTTACCTTTGGGGCAATTTGCCCCCTCGTTCACCGGATGCTCCTTCCATGGCTCTTGTCCGATTATCCTTCCGTCTTTGATTACAAGATATATTCCGCATCCGCAGCTACAATAAGGACAAATTGTAGGCACATATTTAATGTCCATTCCGCCTCCTGTTAAATGGGCTTGGCCCAAGTTCTTTTATCGTTTGGGTGAAGCTCATGACTGTCTCGGCAAACTTTGGTCCTTCAGATGCCGCTATCCATTCTAACCTAAGCCTCTCAGGTCTTATCCCTATAGCTTCAAGAAAAGGCTTCAGTCCCATGACTCTTCTTCTGGCAGCCAAGTTGCCCTTCAGATAGTGGCAATCTCCAGGATGGCAGCCGGCAACTAAAATGCCATCCGCACCAATAGCGAAAGCGTTAAGTATTAAAAGGTCACTAACCCTCCCGGAACACATTACCCTTACTACCCTTATATCAGGTGGATATTGGAGCCTGCCCACTCCGGCAAGGTCAGCGCCGGCGTAAGAACACCAGTTACAGCAAAAGCCGACAATTTTGGGCTCAAACTTATTCTCATTCACTTATCATGCCTCCTTTACATTTTCACTTTTCTTAACTTCTTTCGATAAGAAGAAATCCTCAACCTTATTCCCCTGACGAGTCAGGCCTTCTCATCAATGATAAATGAAATGATATCAACTTGCTCCCTCCAGAAAGGCGCCTGTCATAGAGAGCATCTGTTCTCGCATGAATCCCCTCTGCTGGACAGCCCCTGATGGGCAAGCGGCCGCACAGGCCCCACAGCCCTGGCACAGAATCTCGTTCACCCTGGCTACCCTGGTTTCTATATCTACCTTGATGGCGGCATAAGAACAGATCTGCTCACAGATACCACATCCCGCACAGATATCCTCATTTACCGAGCTAACAATACCCTCGGCCATAACCTCATCCTTAACCAGGACAGTAATTGCACGGGATGCCGCTGCCTTTGCCTGGGAAATAGTTCCTTCTATTAACTTGGGAGAGTGGGCCAATCCACAGACAAATATCCCTGCGGAAGAAAAATCTACAGGCCTCAGCTTTGCGTGAGCCTCCATGAAAAAGCCATCCTGATTCGTAGCCACCTTAAAGAGCTTTGAAAGCACACCATTATCATCCTGCGGTACGACAGCCGAGGCCAGGGTTATAATATCGCTATCTATCTCCACAGGCATCTTGATTACCTGATCTGTAACAATCACCTTTAATTTCCCACCCCTTTTTTCAACCGTGGGTTTATCATCTATTTCGTAAGGGATAAAATGAATACCTTTGGATCGCGCCTCTCTGTATAAATCTTCTCTTTCTCCATAGGTTCTTATATCCCTGTAGAGTATAAAGATGTCCATATCAGGGTTTAATTGTTTTAGGGCCAACGCACTGTGGATGGAATGGGTGCAGCACACCTTGCTGCAATAAGGCCTGCTTGGCTCCCTGGAGCCAACACACTGGATAAAAACAGCACTGTTTACCTCCTTCAGCCTGCTGGCATTGTGCATAATTTCCTGATCCAGATCCAAAGATAACAAGATATTGGGATCTTCACCGTAGAGATACTCTTCAGGCTCGTAACTCTTTGCCCCATTTGCTATAATAGCCGCGCCGTAACTCACCTCTGTTTCTTTACCCCTGGCATTGACCAGTTTGGATCGAAAATTTCCTATAATGCCATCTACCTCCTTGATTTCAGTCTGCAAATGCACATCAATCAG
>JAIWBQ010000035.1:0-5208 GCA_048633745.1 bacterium | reverse complement strand
GTGGGCGCTGATGAGAGGCTATTCCCCTGAGGATGCTAAGAGGACTCAGGTAGGTGGCTGTGTCACCAATAGCGTTACAGGCAGGTATATGGTTTCAACAGGCGCGGCTGGAGCTGGAGGTATGATCATCCCCAAAGTGTTGGAGGAAGCCTTGTTTGGGGGTGGCACTAATGGGACGGAGGGCAGACCAGACAAACCTGAGACAAAAGACCCCAAGGAGATGGTATCTGCTGATGAGCTGCTGGATGCTGTGTGTGAGGGTGTGTTGTTTTATGTTAAGCAAATCAAGATTTCTTGGAATCTGGCTCACGATGTGCTTATGAATACTAATCCGGATCCGTGCAATTCCTTGCTTAAGGATGAGCCTCTTGAGAGAGGAATTGACCTGAAGAAAATACATAAAGAGTACGATACCTATCCATCCATATATCCTTTGGGAATGATGACTGTGGTTGACTCTCTAATAGCGGTTCAGAAGCTGGTCTTCGATGAGAAAAAATATACTATGGAGGAGCTACTTACCGCCCTGAAGGCAAACTGGGAGGGGTACGAGGAGATGCGCCAGGATTTCCTTAATGCTCCCAAGTATGGCAACGACGATGACTATGCCGATGCATGGGCTGTGAAGGTGTCGACAAAATTTGAAGAGACAATTAGTCAGGTAAAGGATGCGTGGGGTTACACCTTTATCAGTGATGGAGGCACGGCAGCGGGTTACCAGACGACAGGTTTGGCCTGTGGAGCTACTCCTGATGGAAGGCGGGCTATGAGCCATTTAACCGACGGCAGTCGTTCGCCTATGGCTGGTGCAGACAAAAAGGGCCCGACAGCAACTCTTAATTCAGCGGCCAAGATACCCTTCATGCATACCGAGCTCTTTAACCAAAGGGTTATGCCGGTATTTCTGGAAGGAGAGAATAGGATGCTGTTTGCCCAATACCTAAGGGAGTGGTATGAGAAAGGGACTATTCCACACATCCAGTTCAATGTGGTAGACAGTGATGTTCTGAGGGATGCTCAGAAGCATCCAGAAAACTACACTGCCCTCCAGATAAGGGTCGCCGGGTATAGTGCCTTCTGGATTGACCTGCCCAAAGAAACTCAGGACAGCATCCTCGCCAGAACAGAGCACAGCTTATAGTCTATTGTTTACTATTCTAGTGCCTACGGACAAATTATGCCTTATGGGGCTGTTAGACAAACCACTCGGCTGAATTTGGACTAATACGGCAACCAGCTTCAGGAAATCTCTTTATGCAACGGGCTCTTATATGCTGATTATAGTTGTGAAGCGGTTCAAAAAGCTCCACAACTATAATTTTTGAAATGTGGTAAAGGGGATAGGCTTATGCAGAACGATATCGCTGCAGGTAAGGGCATTGTGTTCAACGTCCAGCGCTTTTCTATTCAGGATGGGCCAGGGATAAGGACTACGGTATTTTTGAAGGGATGCCCCCTGCGCTGCTTGTGGTGCAGCAACCCAGAGTCGATGAGGTTATTCCCCGAGATAATTACCAAGAACGCTAAGTGCATCGGCTCCGGCAAGTGCGCTGAAGTATGTCTGCAACAGGCGATTTCTATCGTGGAGAAAACTAGGACTATTGATTGGGAAAAATGTAACTACTGTATGAAGTGTGCTGAGGTTTGTCCCTCCAAGGCGATAGAGGCTGTCGGGGAGTATATGACTATTGCCGAAGTGATAGACACGGTGGGGAGGGATGCCAACTATTATCGGCGCACTAATGGCGGCATGACCCTCTCTGGGGGTGAACCTTTGGTGCAGTGGCAGTTCACCTTGGGATTACTCCGGGAAGCTAAGAGGAAGGGGTTTCACACCGCTCTGGATACTGCTGGGTATGCTGACTGGGAGATACTGGATGAGGTACTGAACCACACTGACCTGGTGCTCTACGATGTCAAGCACATGGACTCGGAAAAACACCAAGAAGCCACGGGCGTGCCCAATGAGCGGATCCTGGATAACCTGCAAAAGACGGTGGCCAAACCCAGAACCAAGGTGTGGGTTCGACGCCTGGTGATCCCCAATTTTAATGACTCCGAAGATGATCTGGAGAAGCTGTGCAAATTTGTTCTTACACTGGATCCCCCAGTGGAGAAGGTCTCCCTGCTCCCCTATCATAAGTATGGGGAGTTGAAATATGCCGCTAGGGGGAGGACATATCCCTATCAAGGGGTTGCCTTGATCAGCGATGAGCAGATGGGGAGATTTAAAAAGCTGGTTGAATCTTATGGTCTCAAGGTAGATGTAGGCCGGTAAACAAATGGCCCAGGCCGGGTCAATAGATGATTCTTCGCCTGCCTGCTTAACATTGCAAGCAAGCCGGAATTGCTATTCTGTGCACATCATTTTGAGGAGTAGACCATGGTCACGTGTAGTTCGCACAGGCCTAGCGTCATTCTTGCCACCTGACCTGTACCTGGAACTGCCTATGCAGGTAACAAACGTCCATGTTGTTCAGCCGAAGTAACAAAAGCCTGTTTTATGCAGTCGGCAATAAAAAGGCTAGACATCCTGGCCGCTAAGATGATGCAGTTTTGCCATTCCGGCACTTAATGTGCATCTAAATACGTAAATTTCGTAGCTAATGTTAGCAAACTAACATGGTAGCTATTCCCTATACGTTGGAAGTACTCATGGGCTACATGCCAGAGTTACCTAGGATCGATGGGATGGAGCTTCTGGCCTCATTCCAGGTGGTCGCAGAGGCCAATATGGATTGAACTAAAGAAGCAGATGCTCTTATCTTCACCTCGTTTCCGAGCGTTCCCCCACTTTGTCAAAGCTGAATTATAATATAGTAATATATCCTTCGTGGTTTTTCGTGCAAATTTGCAAAAATAGCTTTTATTGGCGTCAAAAGGTGCTCAGAAGCGCCCTTATTTGTACCAAAATGCTCAAATACCACGCCTTTCTTCACTGAATGACTAATGAATCCGTCCTATCTTGATGGTGGCCTCGATTATTTATGGCACAACCTGGTAATGGACACGCCAAGTATCTGGCTAGGTTTTGCCAAGGTGTATACATTGCTTCAGGAGTGAGCCAATTAAATGATGCCCTCCTGCCGTAGCTGTGCAATCTCCTGCCAAGTGTAGCCTCCAATCTGTGAAATCACTTCCTCGGTGTGCTCTCCCAATTCCGGGGCCTCGCACCCCACGTCCCCAGGCGTCTTGCTTAGTCGAATCGGGAGTCCCAAGACCTTTAGGTTGCCCAGAACCTTATGATTGCACTCAACGATATACTCATTGGCTAGCACTTGAGGGTCGTCAAGAAGGTCGGAAACAGTCTGAACTGGTGCACAAATTGTGTCTCCGGCTTCCTTGAGAGCTTCTATCCACTGTGCACATGTCTTGGTGGCAAAAATCCTATCCATTATAGCGATCAACTCTTCGCTGTTTTGTTGCCTCTCCTCCATGGTGGCAAATCTAGGGTCTTTCTGTAAGTGTTCCATACCCAGCCCCTTGCAGACCACGGGCCAGTATCTATCCGATTGCAGCATGCCAAGCGCAATCCACCTCCCGTCTTTGCACTGATAATGATTCCACAAAGGATTGGCCTCTCTTTTTCTGTTGGGCCTCGGTAACTGCTTGCCCAGAAAAAGTCTCATGGCTACAGCTACACCTTCTAAGGTAATCATTGCACCCAAGAGGGAGGTGTCTATTTTCTGCCCGATTCCAAGCCTTTCGCGCACAAACAGTCCCACTAGGACTCCCAAAACACCCATCATCGCACCTGCTTGGTCAGCGATCCCGCCCACCACCCCTAAGGGAGGGGTTCCGTCATCCTCCACCCCCACCATGTTCATTAACCCAGACCTTGCCAGGCCTAGATAATCCAGAGCTGGTTCGTGCACATCCGGACCCTTTGGGCCATAACCTGAAAGAGCCAAGTAGATGAGCTTGGGATTGTGAGCAGCGAGAACTTCGTATCCCAGCCCTAGTTTCTCTGGTACACCTTGCCGAAAGTTATGTACAAAAACGTCCGATTGACCTACCAGACGGCAAATCACCTCCCTTCCCTTCTCGCTTCCCACGTCCAGCGCGATACTTTTCTTCCCTCGATTCAGGTACTCAAAAAAGGCATTTCTGCCTGCAGGCAACCACGAGGGTATACCTCTGATTCTTGCCAGTCCGCGGCTGGGATCACCCTGGGTCGGATGCTCCACGTGGATCACCTCGGCTCCTAGGTCAGCCAGCATGGCTGTTGCGGATGTCCCCATCTGCCACTGTGTCCAGTCAATTACTCGAATTCCTTCAAGCGGCTTCGCTATCATCGCAAATCACCTCCTGTAAGCAGGTTAGATGGTTAGGAGAACCTGCACCCCAGAGTAGATCATCCTTTTATTCTATTTGTCTATGTACGACCAATCTTTATCCTTATCAGCGAAGTCCTTTCGTTCCTCGTCTGTGGTGTGCCTCACTGCAAGCTCACAATACTCGTCACCATCAGGCAACGCTTTCATATGAATCAGTTTGAAGTCAGGGTTGAAACTCATATACTTTGCTGGGTCAACATAGCAATAGAGGCGTCCTAATTCACCTGCGCTGAGTTTATTCCACACTTGTCCCATAACACAGCCATAGAGCCTCTGTCTCTTTTCTCCATTTGCTTCTATCTCTTCTATTCAGTCAAGCATACCATATAATGGCAAGTCCTCTTTATAATTTGCTGGATTATTGTCCAATCCTTGAGCAGTTACAGTCGCTTTTACTTCTGCCCCAATTCTTGTGCCGTAATCTTTAATCGCTTCCAGAATTAGCCGCTTCCCCTTCTCTTCACCTAGTTCCCCAACCAACGTCTTGACAAAAGAAAGATGTAAAAGGGCTAGCCTTCTACACACCTTACTGACTTGCTCCTTTGCTTCCTCTAGAGTCACGGTTTTTTCTAGTGGCCATATCTATACCCCTTTGCAAATTCTTTGCGCGCGGTCAGCAACATTGACACAGCACCGCTAATGGAAATGTTAAGTAACTAGCTAGGTTATATCAAGCATTGCACTTTATAGCGTTTTGGGACTTCTTGCGTTGACTTGATAGCGCAGTCAGACACGCACCCTGAAGGGCACGAATTGGGTGCTATTGTGCGAAGCCAATCTGGATTGCTAATATTGCTAGAATATTAGCGCCCACTGCTTCATAGAACAGTTCAGATGATAGACTATTACACTAGATGAGTCTGAAAGAAGA
>JAIWBQ010000034.1:0-7269 GCA_048633745.1 bacterium | reverse complement strand
GCCTTTGATGATGAAGATGTAAGAAAAGTTCTTGACGTTGAGGAGCAGATTAAGCCTTTGTATATAATGCCTATAGGTAAACCTAGAATAAGAGCAAATCTAGCGTTGGGCTAGCCTTAGTCCCAGGTCGTTGCCGGCATCTGGTCAATATAACAGAGACATCGGAGCTGATAAATTATGACTCTTTAAAGCTAAGCGAGTTTGTTTCAAAACAGAAGTTAGCGACTAGCAATCTCAACTATGGTAACGCCGTAATCTCCTTCACCATAGTCGCCAAGGCGATATGATTTAACCAGAGGATGCTTATCTAATAGATTGTGCACCGCCTGGCGCAACGTTCCCGTTCCCTTGCCATGAACAATACGTACCGAGGGCAAGTCAGCCATAAAAGCATCATTAAGGTATCGGTCAAGTCGAAACAAAGCTTCATCCACAGTAAGATGGCGTAAATGCAATTCCTTATCTACCGCTTTCATGGTGACTTAATAGACTCCAGGCGAAGGATTTCTTTGCTAGACTCAGTAACCTTGACTCTATCATCGATGCGCCAGCCCATTACCCAGATGATCTGCTGATGAGAGCAAACTATGGGGATATGCTCTCGCCATGAACGAGGTATTTTGACATCAACCATAAAGTCCTGAAGCTTCTTAGCTATGTTCATACCTAAAGGCTGAAACCTATCTCCTGGCTCACGCTGACGAACAAATAACTCGGTTCCTGTTTTGTGCAAATCGAATTCAGCAATGAAATCTCCACTATTCCTCCGCTCCTGGGCAATACTGGCTATTACTCGCCACCCAGACAACCACGTCTCACCAGGCACTTTAAGGGGAAACTGAGCATGCAAGGCGGGAAAGGGGTGTGACCGTGATGCAAGCTGAGATTGCTTCGCTGTGCTGGTAATGAGAATTTCACTGTATTCTCCATGAGAGACAAGGCCGTGTGGCAGGGAAATTCTTTTACCTACTTGTTTACTTAACAAACCTCTTACCGCTTCGATATGGATCGCTTCGATATCTCTGGTATCTCCTAAAATTTTAGCTATCGCCGACCTTATTAGCTGTCTCTGCAAAGCTATGGGTAAGGTAGCAAATTGCTTCTTATCCAGGCAGATAACATTATCTTCTTGCCTGGCTACTTTGCCCCATAACTCAGAAGCCTGCTGCTCAATGAAAGCCCCGTCATCTTTAGCGATTTCAGCCAAGCGGAGCAAAGCTCGGTCTACGCTTGGGCTATGCTGTCTAAGCAGAGGCAATAACTCGAGGCGAAGGCGATTTCGGAAAAAAGACAACGAGAGATTAGAAGGATCACTTCGTGGCTCAAGCATATATTGCTGACAATAACGCATCGTTTCGTCTCTGGTGATATCGAGGAGGGGCCTTATCACTAGAATCTGACAGCTTCTAGACGGAATAGGTGAGCAAGGATCGAGACCACGCAGCCCAGAAGTTCCTGTGCCCCGCAATATGTGCATCAAAATGGTTTCCACCTGGTCGTCCCGAGTATGGCCTATGGCTACTCGCTTAGCCCCAACATCGTCAGCCACCCTGGTAAGAAAGTCATACCTCAGTTCTCTGCCAGCTTCCTCAATAGAGCAATTTCTTTCACTTCTGTAACCAGCTGCATCTTGCCTATCAATAGTCATTGGAATGCCGAGCTGTCTGGCTAGGTTAGCCACATATTTGGCATCCTCTTCAGACTCAGCGCCTCGAAGCTGATGATTGAGATGAGCTACCCAAAGATTTATGCCTAACTCTCTGCGCCACCTTGCCAAGACATGAAGCAAACATACTGAGTCGGCGCCACCCGATACCCCGATAACAATTGTTTCTCCGGGTGGAATCAGGTTATGCCGTCGGATAAGGCCCAGGGTTCTTGTATCTAGCTCAATTTTCCTCATGACTTACATAAGAGGTGTCGTTAAATGCTATCAAGCGAGTTCCGTAATCCTCGAACTCCATAATGCTTATTCCACCAGTGTCTAATTTGAATTTGGTAAAGCACGCCAAAGGCAAATCCAAAGCTTTAAGAATGATAGCCAGGATAACAAAGTAATGGCTGATTATTACCGGGGTAGTTCCTTCGCTGTGCTCAGGACTAGCCTTATGCTCTGCTAGTAAACGTTCGATGACCGCCCAAGATCTTTGTTGCAATTCAACAAAGCTTTCTCCGCCAGGCAACCTCTCTTCTAACCTTTCCCCTTGCCACCACTGCATCAGAAACTGACTGAAGGTAGTGCTCAAATTGAGGGCAGACAGACCCTCCAGTTCGCCAACCCCGAGCTCCTTGAGTCCATCATCTACCTCTATAGCCAACTGATGATGTCTGGCTATAGCCTCAGCCGTACTTATGGCTCGCTTCAAGGGGCTGGAAACTATGGTGGCAATATTCTCATTCTTTAAAAGTGACGCCAATTTGTTGGCCTGGTTTATTCCAACCTTGTTTAATTCGACATCGCTACCACCACCTTGGATTCGCCGCTCTTCGTTCCAGTAGGTCTCACCATGTCTAACCAAAATGAGCTTCACTCAGTTACCTCCTTTAAGGATTTCTATCTATATTCATAAGCTAACTTCACACGCTCATTATAAGTGGGATGGTCGTAAAATAGAAACTTTGCCCACTTACTGGGTTCAGCTTCAGACAAATTCTGGTCAGTTAGCTTAGTCATTAAATTGATAAAGGCTTTGGGATTCTTGCTTAGCTCCAATGCTACCTTGTCTGCCGCTAGTTCAATATGACGATTATACCAGTTGAGTATCGGCTGAAACATTAGGATGACCATGGCTAAAACCAAGATTAGCCAGGGAAGAGCAGCCACATCAATTATCCCCTGAAAGGAAAATAGGATTCCCCCTGCTTTGAGGGCTAGATTCGCTAAATAAAATGCCAGCAAAAAGGCGACTGTCTGGATTGCCATAAGCTTAGCAATATCATGATGGCAATGATGCCCTAGTTCATGGGCTAAGGTCACCTCTATCTCATCCCATGAATATCCTTGCAACAAAGTATCACTGAAAATAATGCATTTTGATTTACCCCAGCCACTTACCATAGCATTAGCTGTTGTCGCTTTGCTGCTTAGATTCATGCTAAACACATGCTTAATATTAACTCCAGTCCCTTTAGCTAGATGAAGTAATTTCTCCTTAAGCTCCCCTTCTTCTAAGGGTTTCAATTTGAAGAATAAGGGTATAAGGAAATAGGGGGCTAGCCAGGTGAGGAGTAAGCTGAACAAAAACATGATCATGCCAGCTGCCAGCCACCACAACGCAGGAAAATTCTCCATAAGCCAATAAATGATCATAATTAGACATAAGGCTAGCAGCAGCTCTAGCGCTAAAGCTTTAGCTCTATCCCTAAGCCAGCTTGCCAAGTTTTGGGTTGATAAGCTGTAGCGTTGAGGCAATATGAAACCGTGATAATAAGCTAATGGTGCCATTATCACTCCGAAGCCTAACGCCATAATTAACAAATACAAAGCTGCTGACCATGGGGAGGGGAAGGGCAAAAGGCTAACTAGCCTGGCTGAGGCATTACTGAAAAGAAGGGCTAGCAGCAAGGCTGTGCTTATTCCAAACTGGAGAAACAAGCCACGTCGTAGTAATTTGCCATATTCCCGTGCCTTTTGCTGGCGTGCTGGGTCGGGGGCAGTTTCTGTTAAAGTCATATTGCTCGCAATGAATAATTTGTCTTCAAAACGAGCTTAGCGCGGTGGATAGACTCAGGACACAACTTCTTCCCCACGGCCCAATCTAAGATGCAGGCGTCGCCTCCTCTTCCCTGGTCACTATTACTTTCTCTATCTTCATCCCCCGCATTTCAGTTATAACAAATTTCAAGTTCCGATACTTCAGTTGCTCACCTTGCTTTGGTATCCGACCAAGGTGACTGAGAATAAAGCCGGCCACAGTTTCATAATCACCATCGGGCAGGTCCAGCCCTAATTCTTCATTTGCCTCCTCAATCCGGAATCCTCCATCCAATTGAAAAGTACTATCACCAGTTACTACGAAATCCTTTTCTTCTCCGATTAGATCATCCCGGATATCGCCCACGATTTCCTCAGTTAGTTGCTCCAAAGTAGCCATTCCAGCTATGCCCCCGAATTCATCTACAACAATTACAATGTGATAACCACCATCTCTCATCTCAGTGAGAAGTTCTCCTAGATGCTTACTCTCCGGCACAAAATGGGCAGGGCGCACTAGGTCATCAATGAGGATTTCCTCGCTAACGGAGTTATCAGCTAGCTTCATCAGAACATCCTTGGCAAACAAGATGCCCACCACTTTATCGGTATTATCTTTGTACACGGGGAAGCGACTATAGGGCGTTTGGGTGTAAATGGGCAGGAAGTCGCTTAGCTTCATTCCCTGCTCTACCCAGGCAATCTCCGTTCTGGGAATTATTACCTTGCTCACCGGGCGATCAGTAAACTCAAAAATTTTGTGTAACATCTTGGCCTCGCTCTGCTCCACCACTCCTTCACTTTCGCCGGCACTTATAACTGAGCGTATCTCGCCCTCGCTCACTAACTTCTTGTCCTCCTCAGTCTCAGCCATCATTTTACTGAATCTTAAACCAATACGGTCCAACGCCAGGACAAAGGGGTAAAAGCACCATTCTATTATCCTTAATGGCTTAATATAAGCCAAGGAGAGCCGCTGAGAATGATGTACAGCCAAGGTTTTTGGGATAAGCTCCCCAAAGACTAAGATCAAGGCTGTTACCCCCAAGGTGGCTATGATTGGCCCCTTTACCAATCCAAACGTTGACACTGCCATGATGGTACCTAATGTAGCTGCAGCCACATTGACAAGGTTATTGCCTAATAAAACAGTGGCTAAAAATCTTTCCGGCTTCCCAGCAGCTTTAGCTAATTGTGTTGCTCCCTTAACACCGCTTTCTACTAGGTATCTTATGCGGAGCTTAGGCAGAGAGATAAAAGCTGACTCAGCGCTGGAGAAGAAAGCCGAAAGTGCCAGACAAACTAAAAAGGCTAATAAAAGCCAACTATCGGCGTCGTCCACCTATTACCACCTCCTAAACCCACCCTTTGATTAAGCTGACCATATTTATGATAGGCTTTCAATTGTACTAGCTTTTACGTTAGTTATAGTAGCATTAGCTAGCAAACATGTCAAAAGGCTGTGCTGGCTGTACTCGTTCGTTACTGTCAAGAGTTGGATATCGCTCCTCTTCAAGCAGTATCCTTTCTTTCACTGGAGTATACTGGTTATCCAGGCATTAAGCTCACCCATCTGTCTCAGACTTATCAATCTCGCCATTCTATCAGCGCCTTGCCTGGTCCAGCTCATACCTCGCTTCTTCATCCTGTTTTGATCAACCCCCCACCTACCAAAACTTTACAGCAACGATAACTCTCAACCGTTGACTTGGAGCACATAAGCGATATACTATCCATCATCAATTTATAACGGAGGTGGACTATGAGTCATGTGTTACGGCCTGAGTTGTTACAGCCTTCGGCTTGGCCAAAGTCGGCGGCGTGGTGGTCGGGGCCATGGTGGGCGCTACTGGTAAAAGGAATATTTGCCATAATCTTTAGCATGATAGCCTTCTTCGTTCCGGTCATTACAATATTCGTGCTGGTAATTCTATTCGGTGCCTTCGCCCTAGTAGACGGTATCTTCACACTGGTTCTTTCGCTCATGCATCGCAAAAAAGATCATGAACATTGGCAGTGGTCACTTGCGGCAGGAGCGGCTGGAATTATGATTGGGACTTTTGTTCTTGCCGTGCCAAGCATAAGTGCATTGTTCATCATCTATTTTATTGCTGCTTGGGCTATCGTAATGGGCATTCTTGGTATCAGCAGTGCTGTTCGACTGCGCAAGAAGATCAAGATTGGGTGGCCACTGGCGACTGGTATTATAGGGGTATGTTTTGGGGTGGTGCTGTTCATTTTTCCCGCTGTCAGCGCACTGGCTATTATCTGGCTTATTGCGACCTTAGCGATTATCTATGGTATCTCACTGTGTGCCCACTCTTATGGTGTACACCGCGAAACCAAGAAACCCACAACCGAATCAGAAAGCCAGCCAGAACCGAGTGAAAGTAGCTAGGATGCCCACTAGCGTAAGCTGACGAAAAACAAAAAGAAATTCTCTGCAACAAGTTGCCTTAGAAGCGGCGTGGATGCAAGGAAGTCAGCCTAGTCATCGATTCTAGTGAAGGCACGTTTGCCGTGGATGGGGCGGTAGATAGACTCAAAATCAAGCGTGTAATCAAAATCGTCGGCCTCGGCTTTTCTCTGACCGAGAATGTCAACGTTGTGGATCACAAGGAGTTCCTCATTAATGTGGGATGCTTGCAGCAGTCGCAGCCCGGAAGGAGCCCACAATCCTGAGCCTCCCCAGAAGGGCACCCCTGTAATCTCGTGCCTGCCGACGGCGTTGCAGGCTATTATCCAGACCTGGTTCATGGCAGCCACCGCAGGAAGCATCATGTCCCATAGGCTACCGTAGTAGGTGTCCGTGCCCACGTTCATTCCAGGATAGTCACGAACTGCCATTGCTCTCCATGAGGCTATTTCTATGATTGCATCTACCTTGTCAATCTTTGAGTACTCCAGGAGCAGTTGGGAGAACAGGATGTCGTAGCATGTTGTGAAGCCGATTTGGCCAAACCTGGCGCCTGCTACAAGACGGTCATCCTTGCCGGTTTCCGTATATCTGCGCTCAATCGGGGGAAGAAATATTTTATCGTATATAGCTCCTGGCTCCAGGAACTTATGGATTGGACTGATGATGTAAGTGGAATTGAAATACTTCCGTCCAGTGCCTTTCCTGATGTTGTTGAAGGCGATACCCCTTAATTTATCGTCAAGCAAGGGCTTTAAGTTATCGTCGACCCAGTGTACATGATTTTCGATTACCGCTTGATCCATGTAACGCCGACATTCTTCCTCGTCCTCCCAGAAATATCCCGAGAGGAAAAGTTCGGGAAAGACAGCCACGTTTACCCCCTTTTCTTTAAATATCTCCAGGGCGCGCAACATCTTGGCTTTGTTAGCTTCAATGTCCGGCACAATTGAGTGGATATTGGCAATCCCTATAGAGGGGAGGTCCTCGTCGTTAGAGAAGTATCTCTCAGTTATACGAAACTCACCGCCCTTAGATTCCGAGCGTATAATCTCGCTCATGGTCTTTGTTGAATCGTCCTGCTCAGCCAAAACTCACCTCCTAAGATTCTGTCGGCATTATGTTATGAGGTCGGCCATCCTTTACTGAAGGGCTTATC
>JAIWBQ010000033.1:0-14560 GCA_048633745.1 bacterium | reverse complement strand
AAGCAGAGTAGAATTTATGCTTGGAGTTGATTTCGATAAATATGAACGTGGTTTCTTCTGGACAAAATCCGGTTCGCTGGAAGATATCACGAAAAGAGCCAAGTAACAGAGGTTAAGCAACCAGTGGTGAAAGCAGGAAGTCTCTAATTGTAGGTGGTACTTAAAATGGGGGCACCCCAAGGGCTGTTGCAAAGCTGGCAGGCTGTAGTACATAATATCGCATCATTTTGCTCTATATTCTCATAATCAAAATTGATACAGGAAAGTCTTAAGCAGAAAAACTAAACCTTTGAAGGTTTTTCACGTTTATAATATCAAGGTAGCGAAATATGCGAGATTGCTTTGAGAAGACAAGGAGATGAATAAGTTGCTCAAATTTTCAGTGCCAATAGTGCTAATTCTGGGGTTAATGCTAATTAGTGGCTGTGCAGCGGCACCACCGATGCCAGTACCATCACCAGCGCCACTGCCATCAATGCCAGCACCAGAAGAATTTGTTGATAAGGAAGGATATCCAGGGGCAGGTCCCGGTGAGGCAGCCATAGAGCGTAAAATTGTGAAAACAGGCCAGATAACCTTAGAGGTAGAGGATATAGCTGAGACCATGGATGAGGTGGCCGAAGTAGCTGATAAACTAGGCGGCTATGTGGTTTCCTCCCATAAAAGCGAAGGCGAAAAAGGGATCTCGGGTTATATCACCATTCGCGTTCCTGCTGATAAATTTGATGAGGCTTTTGACCAGCTTCGTCGATTAGCAATAAATGTACCGTATGAGAGCACTGAGGCTAGGGATGTGACTGAAGAGTATGTCGACCTAGAAGCTCGACTGCACAACTTAGAGGCTACCGAAGCTCAGTATCTGGCATTGTTGGAGAAGGCGGAAACAGTAGAGGAAATGCTAAAGGTACAACAGGCGCTTTCCAACGTGCGAGGGGAGATTGAACGAATCGAGGGGCGTATGAAATACCTGGAGCGAACCTCGGATATGGCGCTCATTGAGGTGACCCTGAAGGAGGCAAAGGGGTTAGCTGAGCCCTGGAGTGCCTCCAGTGCCTTCAAGTCGGCAGTGCGGGGGCTAACTACATTTGGAAGAGGTCTAGCCACTGTACTTATTTGGCTTGGCGTTTTCTGCTGGATCTGGATTCCGCCTTTGGTAATCTGGATTAGACGACGACGTAAGGCAAAAGCTTGAATTTACTAAAAAGGTATCCCTGCCCTATGATTCTAAATCCCTGCCTTGGTGGCTATCCTATCTAGATGAAAATTGGCATCGCCAAAGCTAGTCTCCCAGGCTTTAGCGCGCTTGAAATAAAGTGGCAGGTCATGGTCTTCGCAGAAACCGATGGCTCCATGAATCCGGTGGGATAAAGTAGCTATCTCCCTGAACTTCTCGCTAGCCCAAGCTTTAGCCATGGCTACCTCTTGAGTCGCTGGAAGGCCTTCAGTAAGCCGCCAGGCAGCCTCATAAGTAATAAAGGAGCAAGCATCGACGTCAGTTAGCATATTGGCACAATAAAACTGTATTCCTTGAAAGCTGCCAATAGGACGACCAAATGCTACTCTCTGCTTAGCATAATCTACCGTCATTTCCAGAACTTGTTTAGCGCCACCAATCATCTCAGCGCACCGCGCCACTGTAGCTTTCTCCAGCACTTTTTCTAATATAGGCCAACCCTCGTCAAGTTTGCCTAAGATATTTCGCCCTGGCACTTTTACATTATCAAAGGTAACTTCACACTGCTTATCCCCAACCATAGTCTTAAGCAAAGTACAATTTATCCCCGGGCTTTTGGAATCAAGCAAAAACAATGTGATTCCTTCTTCAGGTATCCCTGTTTCTTTGGTTCTGGCGGCACAAATAAGGTAATTGCTTACATGGGCATCGGGGACAAAAAGTTTCGTTCCTTGGATAACAAAGTCCTCGTTTTCTTGTATGGCTTTGGTTTGGATTCCGTCGGCGCTATATTTAACGTCTGGCTCAGTTAAAGCTAAAGTCAGGAGTAGTTTTCCCTGAGCTAGCTCAGGGAGAAGCTCTTCCTTTTGCTCATTACTTCCACCTTCAAGAAGCGTTAGTCCTCCCAGGACAACAGTGGAGAAGAAAGGGCCAGGTAAGCAAGCTCGTCCCATCTCCTCAAGGAGCACCACCAACTCGAAAAAGCTTGCCCCACTGCCGCCATATTGCTCGGGGATAATCAAGCCTAACCAACCAACTTCACTCATCTTCTGCCACAACTCGAGGGGATGACCTATCTCATCTTCAGCCATTTCTCGAACCAGTTTTTTTGGGCATTCAGTAGCCAAAAAATCTCGAGTCGTTTTCCGCAGCATCTCATGCTCTTCGGTTAAACTGAAATCCATGATTGCCTCCTTGATTTACTTTCGACTATCCTCGTGGCAGGCCGAGACCTCTCTGAGCAACGACACCTCGCTCTATTTCAGAACTGCCCATGGCGATTACATCGCCTATAGCGCGAAGATACAAGTAAGGTACATGCCCATTCAAAGGAGCCAACCTGGAGCCCTCAGTCAGTGCCCCATAATGACCTAGAGCTCGTGCAACCATGGCAGTCACCTTTACATTTAGCTCTGTACCATATAATTTATCGATCGACGATTCATAATTAGGCACAATCCCTTTATCTTGCATCCAAACTACGCGATGGTGAATTAAACGTGCTATTTCACATTCAGCAATCAATTCGGCGATGCGGTTCCTCGTCACAGGATCTAAGGGTTTTGTTTTTCGGACATGCTCTATAAAATCATCGAGCTTGCGACGGGCTATAGCATGGACGGGAAAAACAGAGCGCTCAAAATCAAGCACCCCCATGATCACATACCAACCCCGATTTTTATCTCCCACTAAATTCTCCTTGGGAACGCGAACATCGTCAAAGAAAACCTCGTTAAATTCAGGTTCCCCGGCCATATTCACTATAGGGGTCATACTAATGCCGGGAGTCTTCATATCTAAGAGGAAAAAGCTCAGCCCTCTATGTTTTGGTACTGCTTCAGGGTCTGTCCTAACTAGTATAAAGCCCCAATCTGCCTCATGTGCTCCACTAGACCAACACTTCTGTCCATTGAGTACAAAATAATCACCATCCTCAACTGCGCTGGTCTGTAATGAAGCTAAATCAGATCCGGCATCACGCTCACTCAGAAGTTCACACCAAGATCCCTCTCCTCGAGCAATCGGGGTCAGAAATCTCTTTTTCTGCTCTTCGTTGCCAGACTTGAGGAGCATTGGAGCTAGCATCCCGACTCCACACCCATCCCAACCGGGACATTTGTAGTATGCCAGTTCTTCAACCAGGATATGCTGGAGAGAGGGTGAATCCCGTCCCCCATACTCTTTCGGCCAGGCTAAAGATAGCCAACCTTTAGCTCCAAGCTTTCTAGACATTTCTCGCTTGAAGTTCCGTTGCTCATCTCCGCCACCAAGCATGGAAAAAAAATCCTTGTATTTCACACTCTGCTCTGGGGAAAATTCCCTTTGTATGAATTTACGGACTTCGCTTCGAAAAGCCTCTTGTTCTTGTGTAAATGCAAAGTTCATTTTCGTCTCCTTCTACTTTCAGAGTGAAATCTTGTCATTTTTCCCTTTCCTCAAAGGTTTAGTATATTGCCATGATCCTGAGAAGCTGTCAATTCGCCCATTTCTCTGGTTCTGTTGGTAACGTTCAAGACTCTCTTGAGGCGTAGACTATCCCAGTGCTTGGCGGGAGTGAATGGTATTTATTGCTCTTTGGGTAGTGCAGCCCAGGCTGTCGCTCGGTTCCTTGATGATCATGACCGTGACCTTATGAACCAGCAGGATTAGCAATCCTGTAGATATAGTGCCAGCGATAATAGTGACAAGGAAGGGCATCGTCATTTGAAGTCCAAGGACTAGCGACAACTCTGTACACACCTGGCTTCTTGGATTCTTCATCCTGAAGAAAGGTCCTATAATATCCCTACAAGCACGCTACTGAGTCCAAACCTGACCGCAGAACCGAATTGAGGATCTTTAATCAGGCCAACAGTTCTACTCCTGGTGAGCTTTGTTTCCATAACAAGTACCTCTGCTCGCTTGGGTAGATTGAGAGTTTGACGCATCCACCAAAGCGATGGTAACATCTTTACTTTGAGTCCTGGAGCATCATACACTGGAACTCTGCTAGGGGCAGAAAGAGTGTGGCATGGATTTTTGCGACAGCTTAGTGCTGTAAGGATTTATGGTTTAGAGGAGCTTCCAGCAAAGTCGCTATACTTGTTTACCATTCTTTAAGTGACGCACTCAGGTTGTTACTCGCTTTATTGATTATCATGAACGCAAGAAAGGAATGCTCGAGCAAGAGGCTGGATCGTTGGAATCTCTGCTAGCATGAACACAAATCTTCAGAAGGTCAAGGCTATCCTATCCTGCCAATTTATCGTTCCTGGAGAATGCAGTTGAGGCTATCAGTTGCTTTCTCGATTATCCTGACTACAGATTTGCAAAAGAGCAGAGTTAGCTTCGGTGTGCCAAGCTTCTTTCTTGAGAGCAAGGAACTATGATGGCAAAGCAAGAGTTGGATTATGTCTTTAACGCACAATCAGTGGCAATTGCCGGAGTTTCTAGCAAACAAGCGGCTTTGCCTGGTCAAGGTCAAAGGTTCCTTCAAACCCTGCTCAATTATGGATTCAAGGGCAAGATTTATCCTTTAAATCCTAAAGGGGGAGAGATCCAGGGGCTAAAAATGTATCCTAATATTAGGGATGTTCCCGAGCCAGTTGATTACCTTATTTCCTGTGTACCAGCCGCGGCAACGCCACAGTTATTCAGGGACTGCGCTGCTAAAGGAGTGAAAGTTGTCCACCTTTTTACCTCTGGCTTTTCAGAGGCTGGTACTGAGGAGGGCAGGCAATTGGAAAACGAGATTTGCTCATTAGCCAGTCAAGGCGGGGTGCGACTTCTTGGGCCAAATTGTGCTGGAGTATATTGTCCCAAGGTAGGCTTAACTACTCGGACTGACTTTGCCAAGGAGAGCGGCCATGTAGCCCTTATTTGTCAAAGTGGAGGTAACTTCACTTATACTGTTCGGGAGGGAGCAAGGAGAGGTATCAGGTTCAGCAAGGCGGCTTCCTATGGCAATGCCGCTGATATAAATGAGACCGAACTGCTCGAATATCTGGCTGCTGATCCTGATACTGGGATAATACTTGCCTACATTGAGGGGGTTAAGAATGGCAAGCTGTTTATGCAGGCATTGAAGGCAGCAGCGAAAATAAAGCCAGTCATAGTGCTCAAAGGCGGGATTACTGAATCCGGAACCAGGGCAGTCGCCTCACATACTGGTGTTCTGGCTGGATCAGAGAGAGTCTGGGACAATCTCCTATGCCAGGCGGGTGCCATAAGGGTTTTCAGTTTAGAGGAGCTCATAGACATGGCAGTGACCTTCTCCTATCTACCCTTAAGCTCGGGCAGAAAGGTAAGCATTCTTGGCGTTGGCGGTGGAGCTACTGTTTTGGCTACTGATGATTGTACTGGTGCTGGACTCATCGTGCCGAGGTTTTCGGAGGGAATTCACAAAAGACTCATCCGCTTGATTAAAAATGAAACAGGGACGATCCTGAATAATCCCATGGACATTTCTCTTGAGGCTTGGGAGACTGGATTTTACCAAGTTCTCAATATATTGGCTAAATATGACGCCGTTGACTTAAGCATAGTCCACATTCCCTTAGGTCTGTCTCCATACGAGCTTCCTATGCGCTATAAACTGTGGGACATCCTTTTGGAGGATGTTGTCAAGGCTCATAAAGAGTTAGCCAAACCGGTGATACTAGTGCTTCATCTTCCCACCTTTGGTGAAGATTATGAATGGATGATCAATGCCCAGAGAATATGCTATGAAGCTGGCATCCCTGTCTATCATTCGATAGGCAGCGCAGCCAAAGCTGTTGACCGATTTCTTAGATATCATGAGCACAAATGTACAGTAGGGCAAGGCTAGCCTGTCCTGCCGAATTCCTTTTCCAGTTGATGTGAACTCAGATGAATCATGGTTGGCCTGCCATGAGGACAGGTGCGAGGTTGCTGGGCCTCCTCCAGTTGCTTTATTAGCTCTCTCATCTCATCATTGCTTAGCTGTTGCCCTGCCTTAATGGCACTATGGCAAGCTAAAGATTGAGCTATCCTTTCTTCCCATGGAGAAGAATTTTCTCTGCTAGTAAGGTTATCAAGCAGCATACTTATTGCCTCAATAACATTTGTTTTCACCAGTACCGCTGGCACAGCACGTATTAGGTAGCTTCTATTCCCAAAGAGCTCAATGGTAAAGCCGAATTGAGTCAAAAGCTCCTTGCTAGCTTTCAGTGTTCCTTCCTCCCTGGGGCTAAGCTCGCAGGATATTGGCTGGAGTAGTCCCTGAACTTCAACTTGCTTTTGTGACCATTGGGCCGAAATTCTCTCATAGAGTACGCGTTCATGGGCGGCGTGCTGGTCAATGAGATAAAGTCCTTCAGGTCCCTCGGCGATAACGTAAGTATTGGCTAGCTGCCCCAACACCCTCAAAACGGGCAATTTGATAGCAGGTAATGGGGGGACAAAAGTCGGCTCATTATCGCTTACCATCTGGGGGCTTTCCCACTGCCATGAGGTAGTTGTGAGAGGCACAGTTTTAGTGGCAGCTATGGGCGTCCTGGATAAGGCCGCTTTTACTGCCTTCCCTATGCTAGCAAAAACAGCTTGCTCCTGTCGGAACTTTACCTGGGCTTTGGCGGGATGGACATTAACATCAACTTCCTCGCTGGGCAGCGAGACGTTGATTATTGCCAGGGGATGCTTGCCATCCATGAGCAGGCCATGATAGGCTTGCTCAGTTGCCCGAGTGAGCAAGGGACTGCGCACCCACCTTCGATTAACAAAGAAGCTAAGATAGTTACGATTAGAGCGGGTTAAGGAAGGCAGGCTTATTAAGCCACTCACTTGAGCCAAGCTATCTTTCTCTTCTACGTTTAGCATCCCCTGAGCCGCATCTATACCATATATTTGGCTTACCACGTCTCGCAGATCACCATTGCCTGTGGTATTGAAATTAAGGTGTTTATCAAGAAGTAACCTGAACCTAACCTCTGGAAAGGCCAGAGCATATTGACTTACAAGATGGGCGGTGTGGCTATTTTCTGTATTTGCCGATTTGAGAAACCTGAGCCTGGCAGGGAAATAGTAGAACAGCCGATGCACGGTTATGGTAGTGCCTTGAGATCTACCACGCCTCTCTCTGCGAACAATATCGCCCCTTCTCAAATGCAAGTAGCTGCCAATAGTATCTGAAGATGTTTTGGTGGAGATTTCTACTTCGGCAACAGCGACAATGCTAGGCAGAGCTTCGCCCCGAAAGCCGAGGCTGCTAATGCTTTCCAAGTCGGTAATATTGCTAATCTTGCTTGTGGCATATCTATGAAAGGCCAGCTCTACCTCTGATGCAGGGATACCTGCTCCATTGTCAGCTACCCTGATTAGACCTATCCCGCCGCCCTGGACTTCGACATTAATCTGACTGGCTCCGGCATCCAGGGAATTCTCTATCAGCTCCTTTACCACCGATGCTGGTCTCTCAACTACTTCCCCCGCAGCAATCTTGGAGACAAGCTCTGGTGCTAAAATTTTAATAGGCATTTGAATCCATTTTACACGTTTTCGTGTATTTTGTCAATGGATTATGAGGAAAAATCAAAATCTCTCTCGATTTTTTCCAGGGGTGCCAGGCTGGCAAGGAGCTTCTTAATCCCCGCCTCTTCAAAGGCTACAGTCAGCTCCTGGTCATCTCTTGTGGGGTTGCAATTCATCACTATGCCATTGCCAAATTTGCTATGGCGGACATGGTCACCGACCTTTACTGTTAGAGTGCTAAAAGGCCGAGGTGAAGGCTGGGAGTAGGCCGTAGCTACAGAAGTCGGACTCTCCCCCCATAGCCCTTTGTTGGTGATTAGATGCGGCGAGATATCCTGGAGGAAGCGGGATGGAAGGTTTGCCGAGCTACTACCAAATAAGCTGCGACGATAGCTGCGAAGGAGATAAACTTGCTTCCTAGCTCTAGTTATTCCAACGTAGCAAAGGCGACGCTCCTCCTCCATCTCCCCAGGATCATCAAAAGACTTCCTGTGAGGGAGAATCCCTTCCTCCATGCCAACAATAAAAACCACAGGAAACTCCAATCCTTTAGCTTGATGCAAGGTAATCAATGTCACGGTATCAGCCTTTTCATCCAATCCATCCATGTCTGATACCAGGCTTACTTTTTCTAAAAAAATATCTAAAGCCTCTTCGGGGGCAAGCGCATCATATTCCCTGGCAACACTGCGTAGCTCCATTATGTTCTCCCACCTATCCTCTCCATCTTCTTTTCCTAGAATATATTCCCTGTATCTGGTGCGCTCCATTATCTCATCCAATAGCTCAACAAGACTTAGCTCGTGGCTTTGGGCAATAAGTTCACCGATAAGAACAGCAAACCCAGTTAGGGCTGAAGTAGTGCGTGATGGAAAAGCTTCTTCCTCTAGCGCCTGTTTTAAAGCCTCATATAGGGAGGCATTGCGAGTTGTTGCCCAAGCTTGAAGCTGGTTGAAGCTGTGATGCCCAATACCTCGTCCAGGAATGTTTATGATGCGAGTCAGGCTAACATTATCCTGTGGATTATGAATGAGCCTGAGGTAGGCGATAATATCTTTAACCTCGCGGCGTTGATAAAAACGTGTACCGCCAACAAGCTTATAGGGCACTCCATAACGTATAAAAGTTTCTTCCAGTGCTCGCGATTGAGCATTAACCCGATACATTACGGCGCAATCTTTGAGCGATATTTGCTCCTGGCTAGTTAGCTTCTCTATCTCATTGACTACAGATTGAGCTTCTTCTTCTTCACTATAACTTTCAATAACGGTCACGGGGGGGCCAGCTTCGTTCTCTGTCCACAAATTTTTTAGCTTGCGCTGCACATTTGCCGAGATGACATCTGAAGCTACCTCCAAAATCGTTTTGGTGGAGCGGTAGTTTTGTTCCAACCGCACTAGTTTGGCTTGGGGATAATCTTTTTCAAAGCTCAAGATATTGCGCAAATCGGCAGATCTCCAAGAATAGATAGATTGGTCCGGATCACCAACTACACAGATATTATGATATTTCCCTGCTAGCTGCTTCATGAGCATATATTGAGCAATATTGGTATCCTGAAATTCATCAACCAAAATGTGAGCATAGCGTGACTGGTATTTGTTAAGAATTTGAGGGTGGCTATCAAATAGCTGTACCGTCTTCATTAATAAATCGTCGAAATCTACCGCCTGAGCTTGGCTGAGCAACTGTTGATAGAGGTCATAAACGCGGTGAACTATCTCCTCAAAATAGCTATTAACCCACTCGGCATACTCTCCAGGGCTAATAAGGCGGCTCTTGGCAGCACTGATAGCCGAGTGTAGCGCACGAGGGGCATATTGCTTGGGGTCGAGATTCAGCCCTTCTAAAGCGTGTTTTATTAAGCTTAACTGATCCTCTTCATCATAGATAACAAATCTGGAATCAAGTCCTATAGCTTTGCCCTCACGACGGAGAATTCGAGCACAGATGGCATGGAAGGTGCCTAAGGTTAAGACCTCTGCCGCCTGCTCCAGCAGTTGTTCCAACCTCTCTCTCATCTCGCGGGCAGCTTTATTAGTGAAGGTAACCGCCATGATGTGGTGAGGACTAACGCCGCATACTTTAACCAGATAAGCGACCCGATGAGTAATTACTCTGGTCTTGCCGCTACCAGGACCAGCTAGGATAAGTACAGGTCCTTCTATAGCTTCCACGGCTTTTCTCTGATCGGGATTAAGTGAGGCTAGAATATCCATGAGGATTCAAAGCTTATTATAACATTGGGGAGAAAATGCCCCAAAGAGCGAGATAGCTTTTGCTATTAACAGAGTAAAACAAGATAGAAAGCATACCTTTGACAAGATTCCCATTGCACTTCTACAATAAGCTCTACAATGAGTTTGCCAGGGCAACTTTATATGTTGCAGCAAATCGATCTAGAACTCCAAAGGAAGCAACAAGAGCTAAATGGGGTTGAAAGTCAGCTAAACGATGATAAGGCTTTGGTTACCGCTGAAGCTAAATTTGCTTGCCAAAAAGAGCAACTAGCAGATGCCAGGAAAAGGCAAAAAAGCGCTGAATGGGAGCTAGAAGACATTCAGGAGAAGATCACCAAGCTCCATAGCAAACTCTACAATGGTGCGACTAAGAATCCTAAGGAACTAGTTAACCTTGAGCATGAAGGCAAAAGCCTTAAAAGCAAAATTAGCGGGCAAGAAGACGAGCTATTAGAATTAATGGGCCAGGTAGAAGAGCTGGAAGCCGAGGTAAAAACTAGCACCGAAGAGCTTAAGCAGCTAAAGCAGGAATGGCAACAGAGGCAGGGATCTCTGAAGCAAAGGAAAAATGAAATTGAACCCGAGATTGTTGAGCTTAGCCAAGCCCGTGGCGCATTGGTGCAGCAAATTGACTTGGAAGCTCTAGGACTTTATGAGCGAATTAGGCTAGCAAAGGAGCAAGCCATAGCTAAAGTAGTGCAAGGAAGATGCCAAGGATGCCATATCACCTTACCTACAAGCCAATGGCAAAAGGCTAGAGCCGGTGAGTTGATGCAATGCAATAGCTGCAACAGAATCTTGTACTTGGAGTAGCCCTAATAGGATTTGGCTGTGTCACCCTGAGCCGGATCTCCGAGATTGCTTCGTCGCTAGCTCTCCTCGCACTGACGAAAGGGATTTGACTTCCACCTTGCTTAACTATAAACTAAACTCGGGCAAGTAAACTGGGTGACCGCTCTGTATTTAACTTACAGGGAGGAAAGTCCGAGCTCCACCGAGCAGGGTGCTGGGTAACACCCAGGAGGGGTAACCCTATGGAAAGTGCCACAGAAACATACCGCTCCACTACTTAGGAGTAAGGGTGAAATGGCGAGGTAAGAGCTCACCAGCAATCGGGTGACTGGTTGGCTGGGCAAACCCCACCCGGAGCAAGACCGAATAGAAGGGCGTTTGAGGTGCTCGGCCGATGCCCTCGGGTTGGTCGCTTGACCCTGATGGTAACATCAGGGCTAGATGGATGGTCACCACCCCACCTTGGGGTACAGAACTCGGCTTACAGGTTTACTTGCCCAAAAATATTTTCCCAGACCTCATATCTGCTAAAGGACAAAACTGAGGCCGAAACCTTGATCAAGGGATTATCTAAGGCAAAGACAAGGGATAAGATAAAATCCTAGCGGCCCTGAGCAAGTTTGTGTAGATTCTGATCCCGACCTTAAGATATCAATCTATGGATAACTTATCCCCCCAGCTTCGTGACTTCATTCTTTTCTGCGTCCAGAGGCGGAGCCCGGAGTGGCCAGCTATTTATGATGAGATGACCAGAGTGGCAGGGCAAAGACTTTTTCAGGGGTTGGGTCATTCTGAATTAAGACAATTAGGGTTATCCTTTTCCCTATCCAATATGGACAAAACTATCCAATTGGTGAAGCAAGTTACCGCCCAGGGTGAACAGTAAGCAACACCTTTTTGAAATCCTTCATTCAAGATGATAGCATTTTTGATCATCTGTTTGAGATTGCTTTTCGCCTGCAGCTAATAGGGAGAATTTAGTCGGCTGCAGCAAGTCGAGGAGGCGTGTTATGAGAATAGGCGTGCTTGCTGATACTCATGTGAGCTTGGTTGAAGACATTCCTAAAAAGATAATTGATTCCCTCTCCACAGTAGATCTGATAGTCCACGCAGGGGATGTCACCACCAGTGAAGTGCTCAATGGGCTGAAGCAGCTAGCTGAAGTGAAGGCTGTTCAAGGTAATATGGATTCAAATGAGCTAAGAACTGCACTCCCAGTCAAGGAGATATTTGAAATAGGAAACAAAAGAATTGGCGTCACCCATGGCTCAGGCAGTCCTTGGGGAATAGAGGATAGAGCAAAAAAAATATTCGATCAGGATCATGTTGATGTCATTATCTATGGTCATTCTCATCACCCTCAAAATCAGGTCAGTGACAACATCCTTTTCTTTAATCCGGGAAAGGCAACAAACTCTTTTGGCATCCTCACAATCGAGGCAGAGGTCAGAGGCGAGATAATAAGCTCCAAAAGTTAGTTTTTATCGCTTTATCACAATGGAACCGTAGCCCACTACTCGGGAAAAATCCCCACTTGTGTCTCCACTAGTAGCGTATTTCAATAAGATTGCTCTTTTGGCTTTCATTTCCTTAGCTGCCACGATTACTGAAGCTACCGGTCCGTAGCCACACATCGTGGAGTTAAGAATCTCACGCTGCTTATATAGTTGTTCCTCATCAAGATTGACTATCGCCTCTATCATAGACCTATCTTTATCTACAGCTAGAGAATGAGGCTCGTAGTGGGTGAAATCACTACTGGCTATGATTATGATGTTATTGCTGACCTGGGAAATAGCCTTGCCAACTGCCCGGGCTGTTTCTATATCCTGGGCCAGCATAGTTATTGGCACAATTTTTATATCTTTATAAAGATGCTGAAGCCAAGGTAGCTGCACTTCGATACTATGCTCGTATATATGAGCCGTTTCGTCTGCCTCAATTATGCCCCCTGAAAGGTTTTGGGCAAGCTCCTTGTCTATTCTCACCTTGCCCAAGGGCGTCTCCCAAGAATTTCCTGTCCACAAAGAGACTGCTGCACCATAGCCCGTATGGTTAGGGCCGAGTATCACTGCGGTGTGGAATATTCCGTCATCAGCAAGCTCTTTATAGGCATAGGATGCCACCGGCCCAGAATAAATATAGCCGGCGTGAGGGACGATGAGAGCGATGATTTTCCTCGGCCCCTCACTATTTACCTGTGGCACGGCTCCTGGGCCAAGCTCATGTTTGTAGCACCATTCAATTTCGTCTTCTAATTTTCTAGGGGTGCCAGCATAAAACGTGCCTGAAACAGCAGGTTTCCTCGCCTCCATAAGACATACCCCCTATAAAGCAGTACTAACCCTTGGCCTCTTCTTCCTCTTCCTTAGCGTGGTCACGGAGCCAGCGCTGAATCTCGTCTAGCGCTGGTGGGAAAACACTGAATACCTCTATATCGCTGGGAAATTGCAGCCTATGCCCTTCCCCAATAAATAGAAGCCCAGCCTCATCATCCTTAAGCGTCTCTTCTAACTTCTTGGCCATAAACGCATGCCTCTTTTTTGCCGCCTCAACGTAAAATTCAGAAACCTTGCTCGCCACCTTTTCGCTTACAAAGCCAATCAGCAGGCATCTCTCCCAATCCATAGTCTCCTTAAGCAATTCTTTCTCCTCGATTGCCTCAAAGACAGCGCCCTTATCACACTTGCCTTTCGCAATTTGATAGCTGCTTGGATTTAGCCTCTCCACAAGCTTCATACCGTCCTCACCAGATTGAGAGATTGTCTCATGATAAATTCGCTTTACCCTTCCAATCTTCGATTCTAGATTGCTTAGCTGCTCTATTACCTGTTGCCAATAACAGCTGCATTTTTCTTTATACTCTGAAGGAGCATCCTCACTGGAATATAAGAGAGGGACAAGGTAAAGCTTTTTCCCCTGCTTAAAGTCCTCCGCAGGTGGTTTTTCTATTTTGCCTACTTGCTCTGTCATTGCTGACTTCCCAACTATTTTATGTTCAAACGGGCTCCAGGAAAAAGAGCAAAATGAATTTTTTCACAGCTTGCTATTTACCAGGCTCTTCTTCCTTCCCCCAGTTCTGCATCATCTCCTTAATTTGCTGGGCAAGTTTGGGATTATCCTTAAGACGTTGAGTGAATATAGGGCAGCTCTGAAGAATCATATTCTGGCTGCTGGAGGCTATGCCTTCTAGAATTTGTTCCATCTCGCCTCTAGCTTGTTCGGGAAGATTTGACCCCTGCATCACCAGCCTGAATTGCGCGATGTCGTCAGTGCCGACTTGAACAGGAGTGACGCAGTTCTTATACCAGAGACATTCCCTGCATCTGATAAGCGCTGTGGCTTCATCTAAAATATCACCCATTTTTTGCACCCTCCCTGTTAACTTAATTTTAACACCTTCCCCCAACATAAGGAAAATCAATAGAGTGAGGTCGTTTAGCAACTCGAATCGTCATTGCGAGCGAAGCGTGGCAATCTCAAGAGATTGCTTCGGCACTTCGTACCTCGCAATGACACGCGGTAATTAGTAAACAGTCTCATAGAGTGTGTTTATTAAGGGCTCAGGATGACAGAGAGGGAAGGGTTCAGGACAACGATCAACTCGCTAAACAAGCTCGATTACCTGGCTGGAAGCAGGGAAAAATGTTTAAGCTGGCACCTTGCCGACGAGGTCCTCTACTTCATCCTTGTCCTGACAGACCCTGACCAGACTCTCGCCAGTAATGATTCCGCTCAAATAAAGGCTAACCAGGGATTGATCCAGGGTCTCCATGCCATCTTGATTGCTGGTACGGATTATATTGCGGAGCTGGTATATTTTGCCCTCGCGAATAAGGTTTCTCACCGCAGGGCTGCCCAGCATGATTTCCGTGGCGGCTATTCT
>JAIWBQ010000032.1:0-6420 GCA_048633745.1 bacterium | reverse complement strand
CAAAACGGCTCTCATACCATTCAGCAATAGCCTGACGAAGTTCCGGCAAGCCAGCAGTTTCGGGATAACGATGATTTACCGGGTCGTGTGCCGCTTGGCACATATATTCGATGATATGAGATGGCGTGGGCAGATCAGGGTCACCAATAGCAAAGCTGATTATGTCTTCTCCCCTAGCTCGAAGTTCAGCGATTTTCTGATTTATCTCAACAAAAAGATATGGAGGTAATCGTTCAAGTCGTTTCGCTATTTGCATCAGATTTCCTTTCGGTCCATTCTCCAGTGCAAACCTCCTCTACTGGCCCATCAAGCAATAAGTCCCCTACCCTATCCCAGGATACAGTTAAAACTCCGCCTGGAAGTATTATGTCAACTTTATTATCCACATAATCAAGCAACTGCGCAGCCACAGCTATGGCGCAGGTACCACTGCCACAAGCTAGAGTTTCTCCAATGCCTCGCTCCCACACCCTAGCCTCTATCTTCTCTCTAGTTACAATCCTGGCTATCTCAAAGTTCGTCTTCTGAGGAAACATGGGATGCTTCTCTACTTGAGGTCCTATCTCAGCTAGGGGAAAGCTAGTTACCGGCTCAGATAAAAAGCTCACAGCATGGGGATTGCCCATAGATAAAATAGATAAGGTCAACTCTCTTCCATCTATCACTAAAGGATAACGCAATATTGGTATTATGTCAACTTTAGCTTTGATGGGAATTTGTTCAGGTTGAAATTGAGGCCTGCCTATATTTACCTCAACCCGATCGACCTTATCCCCCGATATATAGGCTCTAACTCTTCGTATACCTGACAAAGTTTCTACAGCTAAGCTTGCTTTATAAATTATGTTATGCTCAATAACATATTTGGCAAAACATCTCAGTCCATTGCCGCAAATCTCAGCTTCAGAGCCGTCAGAGTTAAAAATACGCATCTTTAAATCAGCGACCTTAGAGTCCTGCAGCAATATTAAGCCATCGGCTCCTATGCCAAAGTGGTGCAGGCACATAGCTTGGGCCAACTTTGCCCAGTGCCGCTTTACATTCCTAGCGTCTACTAGGATGAAGTCATTTCCCGTAGCTTGCAGCTTAGAGAATTTCATGAAATGAAGCCTTCTATGAGGTTCTTCACTTTGTTCAGGGTGACAAGCCTGGCTTTTGCTTCTGCCTCGCTGATATCAAACCAGTGAATTCTGTTATCAGCAAGATGAAACCAGCCATATTGATGCCGAGCCAGTCGGTGGGTTTCATACTTTATTTTATCGATAGCCGCAGGTAAAGGCATCTTACCTTGAAGAAACTGGCCTATTTGCTTATAACCTATACCCGACATAGAAGACAAGGAAAGGCTATAACCCCTTTTTAATAGCTGTTCCACTTCCGCAACCAATCCCTTTTGTATCATTTTATCAACGCGACGATCAATTATTCTATATAACTCGCTTCTTTCCAGTGTCAAACCAATCATAATAACAGGGAAATTTGGTGTTTCCTTATTCTGCAATTGAGCAGGAAGCTGCTGGCTCGTTCGGTAGATTTCTAAGGCTCTTATAATACGACGGGTATTATTGGGGTGGATTTTGGTTGCGGCTGAAGGATCGATGCCTCGCAATTCCTGGTACAGTACATAGCTGCCTTCTTGCTCTGCTCTAATTTCCAATTCGCGTCTTAGCTCTCGATTAGGTGGCACCCGAGGGATCCTCCAGCCTTCTACTAATGACCATACATAAAGGCCACTGCCACCCACCAGTAAGGGCAATTTGCCTTTTTGCTGAATAGCTGTCATTGCCTCGATAGCCAGTTGATGATACATAGCCACACTGAAATCTTCGTCAGGCTCGGCTACATCGATAAGATGGTGAAGAACCGCTGCCTTCTCGGCTAAAGTGGGCTTATTAGTACCGATGTCCATATAGCGGTAAACCTGGCGGCTATCAGCATTTATTATCTCTCCATCGAGAGATTCAGCCAACTTAAGAGCAAGCTCGCTTTTCCCCACTGCTGTGGGACCTATGATAGCAATAAGGCATTTCATTAGAGACTAAGAGGTTTTCTTGATTACTGCGGTTTGATTGACGATGCTTAAGAACTCCTCAGCTTTGAGGCTACTACCACCAACTAAGGCACCATCAATTTCTGGCTGGGAAACAAACACGGCAACGTTCTCATTGGTAACACTACCACCATAAAGGATGCGCAAATCTTGAGCTATATCCTTGTTCCACAGTTTAGCCAAAATATTGCGGATAAATTTGATAGTAGCTGCTGCTCCTTCGCTGCTAGCTGCTTTGCCAGTGCCAATAGCCCACACGGGTTCATAGGCAATCACTAAATCAGAGGCAGGCTCTATGGAAGCCAGAGCTACCTCTACCTGCTTATTAATTACCTCGTGGGTCCTGCCAGCTTCGTTTTCCTCAAGGCTCTCCCCAACACACAAAATGGGCTTAAGTCCATTTCCCAAAGCCGCCTTTACCTTCTTATTGACTATCTCGTCAGTTTCACCAAAATACCACCTGCGTTCGGAATGCCCCAAGATGACAAATTCACATAAACCAGCGAGCATTGGCGGGGATATCTCACCGGTATAAGCTCCTTTGGCCTCAAAATGCATATTCTGAGCACCGAGCTTAATAGATGAATCTTGGAGCATCATATTTATCGCAACTAGTGACACAAATGGCGGGCATAGCACCTTTTCCACCCCTTTTATCTTATCCAGTCTATCAAGCATGTCCTGGACAAACACCTCGGCTTCAGTGACCGTAGTATTCATTTTCCAGTTGCCTGCAACGAAGGGAATTCGCATTTTTCAACCTCCTATCATTCCTTATCTAGCAAAACTGCCACACCGGGTAAGATGGCGCCCTCCAAAAACCTCAAGCTGGCACCACCCCCTGTGGAGACGTGGGTCATCTTATTACTTAATCCCATTTCTTGAACCACTTCAGCGCTTGAGCCACCACCAATAACAGTGGTGGCGTTGAGGGTGGATAGGAAATTGGCTAGTGACCTGGTTCCTTGAGCGAATTGGGGTATTTCATAAATCCCCATAGGCCCATTCCACATGACGGCACGACATTTTCCCAGTTCATTGTAGAAAAGCTCGATGGACTGAGGTCCAATATCCACGATATAACTACTGGGTGCTATATCAATCGTAGGCACTACTTTAGTTGAAGCTTCGGCTTTAATTTCCTCTGCCACAACTACATCAATTGGGAGTAAAAGTGGCACCTTCCATTCCTCAGCCTCCTGCAGCAAATCTCTAGCCAAGCCCAGTTTATCTTCCTCTATTAAGGAGTGGCCCACTTCATATCCCTGTGCCTTTAAAAAGGTAGCTACCATGCCGCCACCAACAAGCAACATGTCAACTTTTCTTAACATATTCTGCAATAGTCCCATTTTATCACTTACCTTAGCACCACCTATGAGACAGGCAAAGGGATGCTCTGGGTTATGTAAGAGGTCCCCCATGATCTTTAATTCCTTTTCCATTAAGAAGCCAGCCACCGATGGCAAATGTTTGGCTATGCCTACGGTAGAGGCATGAGCTCTATGAGCAGTGCCAAAGGCATCATCAACATAAATATCAGCTAGCTTGGCCAATTCTTGGGCAAAGTTGGGGTCATTTGTTTCTTCTTCTGGATGAAAGCGCACATTTTCCAAAAAGAGCAGATCGCCTTCTTTGAGTGTCTGTACCTTGCTTTCTACCTCTTGGCCCACACAATCACGTGCTGTGCTGACCCACAAACCTGTAAGCTGTGACAACCTCTGTGCTACTGGTGCCATTCGCAATTCCTCAACTACCTTGCCTTTGGGCCGTCCTAAATGGGAGCAAAGGATTATCCTGGCTTTATGGTCAACAAGATATTTGATAGTGGGCAATGAGGCTTGGATGCGGCTATCATCGCTAATGACGCCAGTATTTACATCTAGGGGAACATTGAAATCAACCCTCAGAAAAATCCTCTTTCCTTCAACTTCTACATCTCTAACAGTCTTTTTTGGCATTTCCTCACCTAGTAGACGCGCTCCAACAGAAAGCGGGTTAGCTCTCGCAGCGGAGCTTGTCTAGAGGGGGCAAGCCCAGTGGCCTCGAGCTGGGCTAAAGCCTGGCGGCAATGCTGTCCGACTAAGTCCTGAGCGTAATCTCTAGCTCCTAGTCGATCGAGGATACTCAGCACTTCAGTTATATGCTCACCTTGGCTAGAATGTTGTGAGTAAAGCTTGAAGAGCCTCTTCCCCTCCTCATGGTTGCTATTCCGTAATCCATAAACCACCGGCAAAGTTTTCTTCTTCTGCGAGATATCATTAGCTGATTTACCAGTATTGCCCTCTGTTCCCCAAATTCCTAAAATATCGTCTCGGATTTGGTAAGCTATGCCCAATTCCTTGCCAAATAAATAAAAGGGGTTCACCAATTTTCCATCTTGGCTACCCAAATATGCTCCTAGAGAAGTCGATGTCGCCATCAGTGCTGCTGTTTTCTTGGCTATCATGTCGAGGTAATCCTCAATAGTAATGTTGAGGCGGCTCTCATAGGTGATATCCAAGTACTGACCCTCGCAAAGTTGGAGGCAAGCCTCAGCTAGCATCTGGATGGAATGCGTGATTTTTTTATCAGCTATGCTATTGTCCTTCAGTTTAAGCAAGCCTAAATAAGCCAAAGTAAACGTAGCATCGCCAACATTTATCGCCTGCGATTGTCCCCATAGTTTCCACACAGTGGGGCGATGGTGGCGTTCGTAGCTAGCATCCTCAATATCATCGTGAATTAAAGAGAAGTTGTGAATGAACTCCAGAGCTGCCGCAGCGGGTAATATTTGTAACTCGTTCCCCCCTACCGCTTGGCAACTAAGAAGGCAAAGAGTGGGACGAATAAACTTGCCCGATTTCTTATGATAGGGGTGACTATGCTCATCGCTCCAACCCATATGGTACCGCAACATGTTATAAAGCGCCGAGGGATTAGCATCGATAATCTCTTTCAGTTCAGCTTGTACTTGGTCGTGGTAGAAAGAGGAAAATTCGGGTGAAGCGTTGCTTGTATTCATCAAGACCACTTCATATTAATAGTCGGAAAACCAAATTGTCAATAAGGCCTACCTGGATGTGTTTGAATGTTGTCCCTACTGACCAAAGCCCTTGCGGAGAAAGTAAAAAGTGGCGATAATAGAAACGCAGGAAGGGAGGTAAAGAATTCATGGAAAACTCTAAGAGAAATCCTCTAGCTCTGGATTATATTTTTCACCCTCGTTCGGTGTGCAGTTGCTGGGGCTTCCAATGCCCCCCTCAGTCAAGGGCAGATGTTTTTAATGTCCTTCCATCATTTTGGTCTCAAGGGTCATGTTTATCCAGTGCATCCTAAAGAAAGCGAAGTCGGGGGACTAAAATGCTACCCCAGTGTTAAGGATATTCCTGGGCCTGTAGATTATGTCTTTGGTGTCATTCCTGCTCGTTTTACCCCTCAATTTATGGAGGACTGTGTAGTTAAAGTGGTAAAGGTAGTTAGCTTTTTCACTGCTGGCTTCAGTGAGAGTGGCGAAGCGAAGGGGAAAAAATTGGAAGCAGAGATAGTGCAAATTGCCCGACGCGGTGGGATACGCGTTATTGGACCGAATTGTGTGGGGATTTATTGCCCTTCTGCCGGCTTATCTTTCTGCGCTGATTTCTCTCGAAAAAGTGGCTCTCTGAGTTTACTTTGTCAGAGTGGAGGAAACACTTGCTACCTCGTTCGAGCCTTTACTACGAGGGGTGTCTACATCAACAAGGCTGTTAGTTATGGAAACGCTTGTGATATCAATGAGACTGATCTCCTAGAATATTTTACTCATGATCCTGAAACCAGAATAATAACTGCTTATATAGAAGGAGTAAAAGATGGGAAACGGTTTCTCAGAGTGCTAAGGGAAGCGGCACAAGCTAAACCAGTAATAATACTGAAAGGAGGAAGAACCGAACTGGGAGCAGCTACTGCTGCCTCCCACACTGGCGCGTTGGCTGGCTCTGCAAGCATATGGGACGCGCTTATTCAGCAAACTGGTGCAATCCAGGTCAATAATCTAGAGGAGATGGTAGACATGGCTTCTCTTTTTGCCTATATGCCCTTTCCTAAAGGGAAGAAGGTGGGTATTGTAGGGTTGGGTGGGGGAGCAAGCGTCTTATCCGCTGATGATTGTGTCAAAGCCGGCTTATTTCTTCCACCACTGTCTGAAGAAATCAAAGAAAGGCTAAGGCGTTTCACTACTACTGCCGGTAATATTCTTGGCAACCCTGTTGATACCCAATCTTTTTCTATTGGTCCGAAGGCATTTAGCGAAACCTTGAGAATTGTTGGTAGTTCGGAGCAGGTTGACATTTTGCTTTTGCACATTGCCTATGATGAATTGCCTGGCGTACCGCGATTACCTGGCGTACCACAAT
>JAIWBQ010000031.1:0-3551 GCA_048633745.1 bacterium | reverse complement strand
GAACTCCTCATGGATGACCGAGGTCGTGCCTCTTCGGATGCCATCTCAGATGCCTCCTTTACCAGTCCAGCGCTAAATGGCTTACCCCCAAGGATCCGTTCAGCTTTAATAGCTCTCATTTGTGTTGGCCCAACATTGCCAAGGCAAATTTTAGCTTGGCTGCACATACCCTCATCCAGGGTAATAAGTGTTGCCACACTAATAATGGCTAAATCCATAGCTTCTCTGGGTGCATGCTTTATGTATACTCCCCCACTATGAGGCGGTAGGCACGGAACCTGAACCTCCACCACTAATTCATCGTGAGCCAGAACTGTCTGTCCCGGGCCAGTGAGGAAGTCCTCAATGGCAATAGTTTTCTCACCCTTTATGTTGGCTATTTTGACCTTGGCCCCTAGGACAATGAGGCTTGGGATCATATCGGCAGAAGGGAGGGCATTACACACATTGCCAACTACGGTACCCAGATTCCGTATCTGTGCTGAGCCTATGGTTGATGCTGCTTGGGAGAGAATAGGGAACTTTTCTCTAACTAAAGGAGACGTCTCCATAGCATGAATCGTAACCAGAGGGCCGAATCTGAGTCCCTGTGCATCGTCGTACTCAATATTGTCCAATCCAGGGATACTCCTAAGGCCAACTAAATGCAGGGGTGCCATCTCTCGCCTCTTCATCTTTAACAGGAGATCGGTGCCACCAGCTAATGGCCTTGCTTCTCCATTATGTTGTGAGAGCAGAGATATGGCTTCGTCTACTGTTTTTGGCGCTAGGTATTCAAATCCAGGCAATCTCTTCACATAGGGATATTTCATAGCTACTTTCCCTCCTTCTTCTCTTTCAGTGCCTTAACAATCCTCTCCGGGCTAAATGGGGGATTGGTTATCCTTACATCTACGGCATCCTCAATGGCATTTCTTATAGCGGCCATGATTGCTGTGGTGCAAGTCTCCCCTGCCCCCTTGGCACCAAATGGCCCCACTGGGTCATAGACTTCGATATGGTAGTTGGTTAATTTGGGTACATCCATAGCTGTAGGAATCTTATAATCCCTCAAAGATGAGCTGAGTGCCTGCCCTTTATCATTATATAGGCTTATTTCGGATAGCGCCTGCCCAATCATATGTGCAGATCCGCCATCCATCTGGCCCTCTACCAATAATGGGTTAATGGGCTGGCCACAATCATCGGCAGCCACAGAGTTAAGCAGCCTTACTTTTCCTGTCTCTGAATCCACCTCTAACTCCACAGCCTGGGCCACAAAACTAAATGATGGCGTGAAGTGCTCGGCGTGTCCTTGAGAGAAATCCACTACTTCAGCCCCTGGAAAACCCCAGCTGCCATGACCATAGATAGATTGTCCCAAACCATATAGTGCCTGTCTCACTACCCTTGTGAAGGGGATTCCTCTTTCAGGATTATTCTTTACATACACCTTTCGATCTCTAAAAACCAAATCCTCTTCTTTTACATCAAGCATCTCAGCGGCAACCTTACCTAGTTTTTTCTTGGCATCCTCAGCAGCGGCGATAACTGCATGTCCACTCCATACAGTGCACCTATCACCGAACATTCCTGAATCAAGGACTCCATCATGAGTGTCTTCCATTTCTATGTGTATATCCTCAAAATGTACACCCAATACCTCAGCCGCCATCTGGGCAAAAACAGTATCACAACCCTGGCCAAGCTCTGTGCCACCGTGTATGAGATTAACTGTGCCATCTTCTGCAATCTTTACCACTGCAGATGAGGCAAAATGCCCCCCCATTCGTAACCCGGAAATTTGGGCACCGCAGGCGAACCCAAGGCCCCTATTTGGCGCCTTTTTAGCTTGTTTTTCCTTCCAACCTATTCCATCAGCGACCTTTTTAATGGCCTCCTCTAGCCCTATACTGTTTATCTTCGACCCGCTTACCAGGGTCTCACCTTCCCTAACAATATTCTTGAGCATTACATCTACCGGGTCCAAACCCAAATCCTTAGCCATCATAGACACCATCGAGCTAAACACATAGCCGGCAATAACTTGAGATTGACCTCGTACCGCTCCACACACCGGCAGATTAGTATAGACCCTTTTGGCATCATATCTTACATTGGGCACACTGAAAGGTAACGTGGTAAATAGACCGAAGAGATAGAGATTAAGTGCTGCAACGCTGAGATAAGCACCGCCATCGGCCATATACCTGCAATCAGTGGCAATTAAGGTGCCATCTTTCTTCATACCTACCTTCAGCCAGACATGCTTTTCATGCCTTTGACGGTAGGTACCGATTACCTCGTCTTGAGTTAGTGCTATTTTAACCGGCCTACCCGTCTTTTGGGTTAGGCGCACAACGCAGAAATCAAGGTCAAACGCCTCGTGCTTACCGGAGAAAGCTCCACCTATGTAGGGGTTGACTATCCTTATTTTATCTAAAGGCATATCCAATCCCCACGCCAGGTGACGCCAGGTTATATAGGGGCTCTGCTTTGAACCTTGAAATAGTATCCGCCCTGAACCATCGACGCTAGCGAGGGCAACATGAGGTTCAATAAAGCCAATGGTAACCCTCTGCGTTTCAAACTTCTCTTCCCGGATATAGTCACACTTCTTAAATGCTTGCTCTACATCGCCATATTCAAAATGGCATGTGCTACCAACATTATTTTCCGCATTTTCGTGGATCAAAGGGGCTCCTTGTTTCAGGGCCTCCTCCCAGTTGAGGACAGGGGGTAATTCCTCATAGTCTACTTCAATCAGGTCAAGCGCCTCCTCGGCCGTATCCTCATCCACCGCTGCCACTGCTGCCACTGCCTCCCCGTAATGGCGCACTTTGTCGATAGCTATGGGTGGGCGGTCAGCATATGTTTTCATGAAACCAACGACAATTCCAGGGAAGTCCTTACCGGTTATTACTGCCCTAACTCCTGGCAGCTCTTCTGCCTTGCTCGTGTCAATGTTTAGAATTTTGGCATGAGCGTAAGGGCTTCTTAGGAGCTTTCCGTGTAGCATACCAGGAAGTATCAGGTCATCAGCGTATGACGCCGTACCGGTAACCTTAACCTTGCCATCAATGCGCGGCAGTGGCTTTCCTACAACATCATATTCTCTCACTTTTGCCTCCTTACATATTTCTTTGCAGAGCACTTATGGCTCTCAATTATGACGGCGTTCCGATAAATTCGATTTTCACCTTCTCTGATATTACATCATCAATGGTGAGCTTATCTCGCTTGAGATAGTCATTACCAAATTCCGAATCTATCTTGCCTTCCTCAAACAACCGGGCAGTAATATATGCCCGCAGGCGTCTCTTATCAATTTTATTGACTGCTGTCAGCGGCCAGCCCCCAACTACTTCCACCCTTTCCGGCCATTGAAAAACAGCAATTCCTCGTTCCTCCATATACCGCTTCACTTCATCGAAGGTTACTGATTCTCCTTGCTTTGGCTGAACGAAGGCACAAAGCCTTTCACCTAATTTAGGGTCCGGCATCCCTACAACAGCCGTGTTCATTACCTGGGGGTGTTTCATCAACAGATCCTCAACGGCCTCAGGGTATAC
>JAIWBQ010000030.1:0-2790 GCA_048633745.1 bacterium | reverse complement strand
CCATGTAAATTCTCGCACTTGCCATGGTAGTTTCGGAGATAGTGTGCGGCATCAAAGTGTTCTTCCACAAATAGTTGATACATTTTTGCCTCCGGCAAATAAATTTATTTCCAACTAGAATTTTCCTCCAAAAATCCCGCCTTCAGCGGGATTTCCATCTTTGCACTCCGTTTTGTCCTTTCACACTGTTAGCTAGCTGGGCAATGCTTTTGCCCAGCTCGGGATGAACTAACTGTGGAGCAATCTCGGCTAATGGTATGAGAACAAAAGCTCTGTCGGTGAGACGTGGGTGTGGGATAGTTAAATTTTGGGTTTTGATAATCGTGTTGTCATAGGAAAGGATATCTATATCGATAGGGCGAGGTGAATTGGGAAAGCTGTAAATCCGGCCCATTTCGGTTTCAATATCTTTGGCCAGGCGAAGAAGTTCCTCAGGAGTCAAATGAACTGCAATACGGCATACCAGATTAAGGAAAAGTGGCTGCTCTCTATAGCCTACTGGCTCAGTTTCGTAAATAGAGGAAAGTTTCTGTAATTTTGCCTTTTGGGAAAGCAGCGTTACAGCTTGAGACAGGTTTCTTTCCCGGTCTCCCAGGTTTGAGCCCAGACAGAGATAGGCAATAGCCAATTTGCTCACCCGCCTCTGGTAATGGCATCGCTCATCTTGCACACACGTGCCATCTCCTTAACATCATGCACTCGCACGATATCAGCGCCTCTGGCAATGCCAATAGCTATGGTAGCTGCTGTTCCCTCCAACCTCTGGTCACTGGGCGGAACGAAGGCTGTTCCCTTCGGCCTTTGCTCCGGGCTTAAATCAAGCACCCAACCTATAAATGACTTGCGCGAGCTACCCAGAAGGATGGGCCTGCCCAGCTTCTTGAATTCTTCCAATCTCCGCAAAATCTCCAGATTTTGTGCTTGTCTCTTGCCGAAGCCAATGCCGGGATCAATAATAATGTTTTCTCCAGGCACGCCCATGTTTAAAGCCTGCTCTATGGCTCTGTGTAAATCGGCGGTAACCACAGAAATGATATCCCCTGGAGAAGGGGAATCGCGCTGGTTGCTCATCAAGACAATTGGCACCCCTCTTTGAGCTGCTAGCTCAGCCAATTTTGGCTCCTGCTTCAATCCCCAAATATCGTTTATCATATTAGCCCCGGCATCTAAAGCCTGCCGAGCTACCTCCAGTTTATAGGTATCTACACTCAGTGGCAGTGAAGTCTCGTTGCTCAGCCTTTCCAGAGCGGGAACTACTCGATGTATTTCCTCAGCAACTGAAATTGGAAGTGAGCCAGGGCGGGTAGATTCGCCGCCCACGTCGATTATATCTGCTCCTTCCGCAGCTAAGCGCTTCGCCTTGGCTACAGCTTCCTCAACGTCTCTCAGCCCATCACCGGAGAAGGAATCCGGAGAAAGGTTGATAACCCCCATGATATAGGTTCTTTTGCCCCAGTGGAAAACGGCCTTGCCACATTGAGTGGAGCCAAGCCCACTCGGTTCATAATTGTCCTGCTTCTGCATTGTTGTTGATTATAACAGAGGAGGCTATTAAAATAGCAGACTAAACATATGACAACATCCCGGTACAAATTTCAATGGGTAATACTTTAGCTGAGAAAATTCTAGGGTTTAAGTCCCCGCACGCCCGGGCAGGAGATATTATCGTTGTTGACCTAGACCTGGTGTTTGTCCAGGATACTACCGGGCCCTTAGTTATAAGGCAGTTCCGGAAAAGCGGTTTCCAGGCTATAGCTAAGCCGGAGAAAACAGTAATATTTCTCGACCATGCTGCCCCCAGCCCCAACAGAGAGCTTTCTAACGACCACATACTTCTGCGTCGCTTTGCCAGGGAAACTGGTTGTCACATCTATGATGTAGGTGCTGGGATATGCCATCAACTAGTAGCCGAGCATTTCGCTAATCCCGGAGATATCATTGTTGGCTCTGACTCTCATACTGTTACTGCTGGGGCTTTAGGGGCTTTCGCTACTGGTATGGGCTCCAGTGATGTAGCAGTGGCTTTAGCATTGGGCAAGACCTGGTTTCGCGTGCCGGAGAGTTTTCTTATCCATCTGGAGGGCGCTTTTCCTAAAGGGGTTTACGCCAAGGATTTGATTCTGTATCTCATTGGCCAAATTGGGGCTGATGGCGCTATTTACAAGGCTCTGGAGTTTGGTGGCGATGCTTTAGCTTCCATGACTCTGTCGCAACGTCTAACTATAGCCAACATGGCTGTGGAGGCTGGAGCCAAGGTCGGCTTATTTCCCAGTGATGAATTTACTCAAGACTTCTTGGTAGCTCAAGGTCGGGCTAACGGCTACGGACCAATTTATCCCGATGCTGATGCAGATTATGAACGAGTCATAGCTGTGAATCTAAATCAACTTGAACCCATGGTCTCCCTTCCTCACTCAGTAGATAACGTCTCTCCAGTTGGGAAAGCAAAGGGTGTTAAGATCCAGCAAGTATTCATTGGCACCTGTACCGACGGGCGTCTGGAAGATTTAGCCGTAGCTGCTGGCATTCTACAAGGTAAGAAAACTCACCCTGATGCCAGACTGCTTATAGCACCGGCTTCACGACAGGTGCTCATACAGGCCATGAAATTAGGCTATATCCAGGGCTTAGTTGATGCTGGAGCAACAGTCCTACCACCTGGGTGTGCTGCTTGTCTTGGTCTCCATCAAGGGGTATTAGGAGATGGCGAAGTTTGTCTTTCCACTGCGAACCGCAACTTTAAAGGGAGAATGGGCAACCCTGAATCCATGATATACTTAGCCAGTCCGG
>JAIWBQ010000029.1:0-4213 GCA_048633745.1 bacterium | reverse complement strand
TAATGTTTATGTTTGTGGTGAGCGTAGCCTAGTGGTTTAAGGCGCCAGGTTGTGGCCCTGGAGATCGTGGGTTCAAATCCCACCGTTCACCCTTTTGCGCCTATAGCTCAGCGGACAAGAGCACTGGTCTTCGGAACCAGGGGTCGTGGGTTCAAATCCCTCTAGGCGCGCCAGAATAATCCTTCTTAATCTTGCTGGTGCCATTTCTTGCCGCATAGCTGAAATAGTTACATTGACTAATCAGGATTATGAGCGTAAAATCATTACGTAGTGTAAAGGGGGTGTGTCATGATAGAGATGAAGATTGAGAGTATTCGAGTGAGTTTGATGAATTATCAGAGGGTGGTGATTTTGAGGGAAAAGGAATCCAGCAGGTATCTGCCTATCTGGATTGGTCCTGCTGAGGCAGATGCTATCGCAGTGAAGTTACAAAATATGGAACTGGCTCGTCCTCTAACACATGATTTGTTGAAATCTGTTATTGATGTTCTAGGGGCATCGGTCAATTTTGTCGTGGTTAACGATCTCAAAAACGACACCTTTTATGCTAAGCTTTTTCTTAATGTTGATGGCATGCAGGTGGAGGTTGATTCTCGCCCCAGCGATGCTTTAGCTCTGGCAGTGAGGACCGGGGCAACAATATATGCCGAGGAATCAGTATTAGATAAAGCCGGCATTTTACTCGAGGAGGAAACAGACAAGCTCGTCACTGGAGGCAAAGTTGATGAGCAAGAACTGAAAGGGCTGTCAGCCTACAAAGAGTTCATAGACACACTCGACCTGGGCGATTTCAGAAAGCGCCAATCTTAGCAATCCTCAAGCAGGGAGGGTTAATGGCGAGGCAATGGGCAGGGCCACTCCGGTTCTTGCTTACTATAGGTTGGTATATGGTTGTAAGTCTGCTTGTCCCAACCCTGATTGGTCATTTTTGGCTTGATCCCAAGTTTGATAAAGCTCCTTTATTCACCCTCATTGGTCTTGGCATTGGAACAGTCATTGCCTTCTATGGTTTGTACCGCATGCTCCGCCGATATAAGGAGGAGCAAAACGTAGAGGAAGGCAAGAAATAGCACCTATGGAAAGAAAGGGTTGTGGCTGCGCCACCGGGATCATGGTGTGGCTCATTGTTATCCTTCTGATCCTTCTTGGCGTCGGTTTTGTTCTCGGTCCCATTGGTGCCAACATATTGGGTCTGGAAACTCCCAGCAGCTTCGCTGTCTCCAAACCCCATGTCCAGCTTCCCGCAGAAGAACTATTTCATGTGGGTCCTTTTTCTATCACCAATACCATCATGGCCTCCTGGCTTACTATCCTCGTACTGGTTGTCACGTTCTATATTTTCACCCGCAAAATGAAGCTTATCCCTGGCAGGCTTCAAGGTATAGCAGAGATGGCTGTAGAGGGTCTGCTGAACTTTATGGAAGGTCCTGCGGGTAAGAAGAATGCGAGATTGTTCTTCCCGTTGGTGGCCACCATCTTCATCTATGTGATAGCCAACGCTTATCTGGGGCTTATGCCCCTTTTTGGGCCTGTAGGCATTATCGAGCCTGATGGCAGCTTTGTACCTTTGTTTCGGCCAGCTAATACTGACATCAATTTGACTCTTTCCATTGCCATAATGTCTTTTGTCTTCGTTGAGACCTGGGGGATGAGGGCATCAGGGACTTTCCGTTACCTTGGTCAATTTTTTAACGTTGGCCAGATAGGGCGGGGGATTAAGCAGCTATTTAAAGGGAGGATACGCCCGGCGCTGGGCAATGTTGGCCTGGGGTTTATCAATCTGTTTGTTGGCTTGCTGGAACTACTGAGCCACTTCATACGCATCATTAGTTTCACCTTCCGTCTTTTTGGCAATATGGTTGCCGGCGAAATACTGTTGCTCATTGTGGCATTTCTTATCCCATTAGTGGCAATTATCCCCTTTTATGGGTTAGAATTACTTGTTGGTTTTATCCAGGCTCTTATCTTTGCTGGTTTAACGCTGGTATTTGGTATCATTGCTGTAGCTCCTATGCATGAGGGAGAGGAGCAACAAGCTTGAAAGGAGGGATAAATGGAGTCGGAAGCTTGGAAAATGTTAGCAGTGGGGTTAGCTGCTGGATTGGGTTTCCTGGGGCCAGGAATAGGGTTGGGGCTTATTGGCTATGGAGCGATGCAAGCCCTGGGGCGTAATCCCGAAGCGAGGGGGCCAATCCTGACCAATATGATATTGATTGGTGCCTTAGCTGAAGCTATCGGGATCTACGCTTTGATAGTGTGTATTATTCTCATGATGGTGGTGTAGCATAGCAAGGTCGAGAAGGAGGAGTGAACTATGGGAGACGGCGATATTCCTGTTGCTGCGGTAATAATTATCGGAGCCATCATAGTGGGGGCAATGGTAATTGCCGGGCTTATTGTTACTGGAGCTATTCTGGGGTCAATTTTCTTAGGGGCAGCGTAAGAGATACCCCATCGATTAACACGTAAGGGGGATATATATGGAAGGCTTCGGTGGTATCGGCATTAATTGGCAATGGCTGCTTGTTTTTGTCATAAATTTTGTCATTTTATTGGCCCTGCTGGGTATATTCTTATACAAACCCGTGTTGAAGATGGTTGATGAGAGATCCAACAGGATAAAGGAAAGCGTGGAGCAGGCTGAGGCAACGAGGGAGGAATATGCCCGGGCTCAGGAAGAAGTGCAGAAGCAGATCAACAGGGCACGTGAGGAAGGGCAAGCCCTGATCGCTCAAGCTGCACAAATAGGGGAAAGGGTCAGGGAAGAAGCGGGAGAGAAAGCCGTGCAAGAAGCACAGGCTCTGGTTGATAAAACTCGAGTGGAGTTGGAACGGGAACGTGATAAAGCTATAGATGACTTGCGCCGGGAATTTGCGGATATATCTATTATGGCTGCTGAGAAGGTGATTAAGGAGAGACTAGATAAAGAGAAGCACCGGCGGCTCATTGAGCAAACGCTGGATGAAAGTCCTACTTTGAGAAAGAATTAGTATGGGATACCATCAACCTGTCATTCTGAGGGAGCACAGCGACCGAAGAATCTTGTTCAGGGTAAACTCCGTGAGGGGGAAGAATCTCATAACGCTCAGGGCAGGCTCCGTGAAGCAATCTCGGTCAGAATGGGATTGCTTCGGCGAGTTCCCTCGCCCTGGCTCGGGACGCCTCGCAATGACATGTGTGTAAAATGCCTGAAGTAACATCTGCTAGACGCTATGCTCAAGCTGCTTTGGAACTGGCAGTGGAAAGGGATGAGCTGGAGAGCTGGCAGGTTGGCTTGAGAAAGATAGCCGACCTGGCGGAAGATGCAAAGCTTCTGGGTTTATTGGAAAACCCCAAATTGCCTTTTGAGGTCAAGAAACGCCTTTTGGAAGAACGACTGGGGAAGATAAATCCCCTGGCTCTCAATCTGGCCTGTCTCTTGACAAGGAGGAGCAGATTGAAGTTCGCTGGTGACATTTCACATCACTATGATAGGCTGCTGGATGCCTATCATGGTGTTGAACATGCTGAAGTTGTCACTGCTCTGCCCTTGGATGAGGGGGACAAGAAGAGGATTTCCCGCCAGCTTGGGGAGATAATGGGACGCACGATTGTCATCGATGCTGAGGTTGATCCTTCCGTAGTCGGGGGCTTTGTGGCCAAGATTGGCGATACGCTTATTGATGGAAGCCTGCGTGGCAAATTAGAAGCTTTGAGAAAAAGCCTGGCTGGAACTGGCAGGTAAAGTTAAATACTAAATACGAAATCCTAAGCACTAAACAATATCAAATGACTAATGACAAAAATTCAAAACAAAATGGGTTTTGGTATTCGAATTTGGGATTTAGAATTTGTTTAGGATTTAGAGCTTAGAATTTAGGATTTTCAATGAGCGATAGCAATGTTTTAGGAGGTTAGGATGGCGACTCGAAGGCGAGATATCGTTTCGGTAATCAAAGAGGAAATTGAGCATTTCGGCGCTGCTGTGACTATGACCAACATAGGCACAGTAGTGGAGGTAGGCGATGGCATTGCCCGGATTCATGGGCTTAGCGCTGCGGAATACAACGAATTGCTGCAGTTTCCCAATGATATTATGGGATTGGCTCTCAACCTGGAGGAAGATAATGTCGGTGCTGTCATACTTGGCGACTGCAGTCAGATCAAGGAAGGGGACGAGGTAAGGTCAACCGGGAGGGTGGTTGAAGTTCCTGTAGGCGATGCTCTTATTGGC